>NZ_LZJD01000082.1:0-46171 GCF_001666875.1 Mycobacterium sp. E802 | reverse complement strand
TCGGGCACCCGGGCTGCTGCCGATGCCGCGGTGGTGCACCTGCTGGCTGAGCAAGCCACCCTCGATGCCAACAGCCCCACCCCCGGCTACCTACCCGGCTACGGGATCGTGCCCGCCCAAAGCGTGCGCGACCTGGCCGCCAACGCCACCCGCAAACCGGTGCGCCTACCCGACGACAACCCCACCCCCGAGACCACCCGCGCGGCGGCTGACAGTAGTGAGGCCGCGCCAGCCTCCACCGCCAGGACCTCTGCTCCAGAGCCTGGGTATCGCCCGTCGGTGGCGTTGCGGGAGTTCATCTTCTGGCGGGATCTGACCTGCCGGTTCCCCGGCTGTGACCGGCCCGCACAGTACTGCGATGTCGACCACACCGTGCCCTATCCGGCCGGGCCGACCCATCCGTCGAACACCAAAATGTATTGCCGCACACACCATCTCGTCAAAACGTTCTGTCCCGGCTGGGTCGATCGCCAATCACCTGATGGCACCGTTGAATTCAACACACCCACCGGGCACACCTACACCACCGAAGCCCACGGCGCGACGCTGTTTCCCATCCTGGGCGAGTCGACCGGGGACCTCAACCTCCCCGATCCCGAGGCGCAAAGTCCGCACCGTGGCATGAAGATGCCCAAACGCAGCCACACCCGCGAACAAGAACGCCAAGAACGCATCGCCGAAGAACGACACCTACGCGCCGAAATCAACAACGACCTCGACGTCGAACGCCAATACCAAATCTGGCTCGCCGAAGAATACGGACCACCCCCGCCGTTCTGAGAGTTTCGCGGTCAGCACCTCGGGCTCCCTCCTGCCACCTCGGAGCCCGGATGACCACTCGTGGTTCCGATATTGCCACGGGGTGGGCCAGGAGGGCCGGTGCCAAGGACCGGATTCAGATCAGCAATTGACGAGTTCAGGCTCGCAGATCGGCTGCGAAACCGGTTCGGGTGCAGACTCTTCGACAGCAGGCTCTTCTACGGCCGGCTTCGGATCCTTCGGCTTACCGCCCCACGGGAAGGCGAGCCGCACGATCTTGCGCACCACTGACGCGAATTGCTTGTGGATCGGGCCCGTGTTGTAGGGCAGGCCGTAGCGCTGGCAGATCTCCTTGACCTCGCCGGAGATCTCGGCATAACGGTGTGCCGGGATATCCGGGAACAGGTGATGTTCGATCTGGAACGACAGATTGCCGCTGAAGATGTGGAACCACTTGCCACCGCTGAGGTTTGCCGAGCCCAGCAGCTGGCGGAAGTACCACTGCCCGCGCGTCTCGTTCTGGGTTTCCTCGATGGTGAACTCGTGAGTGCCTTCCGGGAAGTGTCCGCAGAAGATGATGGTGTAGGACCACACGTTGCGCATCAGATTGGCAGTCATGTTGCCGGCGAACACAAATGGCGCGAACGGTCCGGCCAGCAGCGGGAAGGCCACGTAGTCCTTGACGGTCTGCTTGCGGACCTTGGCCCACATCTCACGCAGCATGTCCTTCTTGTCCCGCAGCCGGATCTCACCGGAGCGAATGCGTTCGGTTTCCAGCTCGTGCAGGGCCACGCCGTACTGGAAGAACACCATCAACAGGAAGGCATACAAGGGATTACCCAGGTAGTACGGACTCCACTTCTGGTCCTCGCTCATGCGCAGGATGCCGTAGCCGATGTCGCGGTCCATGTCGACGATGTTGGTGTAGGTGTGGTGCATGTAGTTGTGCGAGTGACGCCACTGGTTGGACGGGCAGGCCGAATCCCATTCGAAGTTCTGGCCGCGCAGCGCGGGATCGCCCATCCAGTCGTACTGGCCGTGCATGACGTTGTGGCCGATCTCCATGTTGTCGAGGATCTTCGACAGCCCGAGCATCACCGTCCCGACCGGCCAGGCCGGCGGCAAGAACAACAGCGCGCGACCGCCGACCTCGAGCTTGCGCTGCATCTTGATGATGTCGCGGATATAGGTGGCGTCGCGCTCGCCGAGATCGGCCAGCGCGCGCTCGCGGATGGTGTCGAGTTCGCGACCGAACTCCTCGAACTGGTCGGGGGTCAGGGTGTAGTGAGTCATGGCTCCGCCTTTCCGGACTAGAGATCGATGTCGACGTCACCGACGGGTGCGGTGACGCAGATCTGGATGTCTTCGCAATCCGCGGTGGACACCGCGCCGGTGATCAAGTTGCGTACTGCGCCGCGGCTCTTGAGCCGGGTGCAGCTGTGGCAGATACCCATGCGGCATCCGCTCTCGGGAGTCAGCCCGGCAGCCTCGGCCTGCGCAAGCAGGGTCTGGCCGTCGTCGGTGACGGTCACGGAGCTGTCGGTGAAGGTGATCGTGCCGCCCGTCGCCTCCCCGGACACCGCGAAGGTCGGGGGCACGAAGCTCTCCGAGTGGGCACCCGGGCAGTGTTCGCGGACGGTGTCGACGAGCGCGGGCGGACCGCAGACGAACACGGCGTCCGGCGTCGCGTCCGGGAAAGCAGCCGCCAGATGCGCCGGACCGAAATGGCCGTCCAAGTCGCCGCCGCCGTCGCGCGTGAACCCGTGCAGCACCCGCACGCCGAACATGCCCGCCAGCTCAGTGCGGTAGCAGGCCTCGTCGGCGCTGCGCGCGTAGTGCACGAACGCGATCTCGCCGGTGAACGCCTGTGCACGCAAGGTGCGCAGCATCGACAGCACCGGGGTGATCCCACTGCCGCCGGAAACGAACAAGATGCGCTGCGGCCGGACCTCCGGAAGCACGAAGTCACCGCCAACCGAATCGAGACCGAGGACCATCCCCGGATACGCGTGGTCACACAGGTAGTTCGAGACCAGCCCGCCGTCGTGACGGCCGATGGTCAATTCCAGGTGCCGCGCGCCTTCGGCGTTCGCCGGCGAATAGCACCGCGTGAGACGTCGGCCGTTGATCTCGACGGAGAGGTTGATGTGCTGACCAGCTCGAAACCCGGCGAACGCCGCATTGGGCTCCAGGGTCAGGGTGACGCTGCGCGACGTCTGTCGCCGCACCGCCACCACTTTGGCGCGGGCCTCGCCGCGGGTCCACGTCGGCTCGACCAGCTCGGTGTAACGATCCACGCCGTGCGGTCCGGTGAGCAAGTTCGCGAGCGCACTCAGCCGGGGGCCGGCCAGCAGCCGTCGACCAACGCCTTCAGCCATAGTTTGAGTGAACATGTGTACACAGTGCGCGTGCACAAGCGCATCTGTCAACGATAAAAATGCAGCAAGTGGTAGGGTTCACATCAGTGAACAGACGTACGCCCACTTCACGAACATCTAGCTCCCGCTCGCGGGACACGCTGTCCCGGGAAGAACGCAAGGAAGCCACCCGCCGCGCAATCATCGCCGCGGCGCTCACGCTGCTGAAAGACCGCAGCTTCAGTGCGCTGTCCCTGCGGGAGGTCACCCGCGAGGCCGGCATCGTGCCCGCCGCGTTCTACCGGCATTTCGACTCGATGGACGCGCTCGGACTCGTCCTCATCGACGAGTCATTTCGCTCTCTGCGCGACATGCTGCGGGGTGCGCGTGCCGGCAAGCTCGATCCGCACCACGTCATCGAATCCTCGGCCGAGATCCTGATCGGCAGTGTCAACGACCGGCGCGAGCACTGGCGGTTCATCGCCCGGGAACGCTCCAGCGGCGTGTCGGTACTGCGGTACGCAATCCGCACCGAGATCCGGCTAATCACTTCCGAACTCGCGATCGACCTGGCCCGATTCCCGGCCATGAAGGACTGGAGCAGCGAGGATCTCAACATCCTGGCGACCCTGTTCGTCAACGCGATGATCTCGACGGCAGAAGCGCTCGAAGACGCGGGCGATGCGTCAGCCGTCGAGGCCATCCACCGCACCGCGGTCAAACAACTACGGATGATCGCCGTTGGCGTCAACGGGTGGCACAGCACCGGCTAGTGTCCGCTCATGCCCCTCGCAGAGCCACTCGACCTGGCCTATCCGCGGCCCGACATCGCCGTCATCACACTCAATCGGCCCGACAAGCTCAACGCCTTGTCCTACGAGCTGGTCGAGGCCCTGCACGACACCCTCGACACGATCGCCGCGAACAACGAGTGCCGCGTCGTCGTACTCACCGGCGCCGGACGCGGATTCTGCTCGGGCCTGGATCTGAGCAACCCCAATCCGCCCGAGGCCGGTGGCGGCACCGAGTTTCCCCGCTCGGGCATGCGCTGGCAGGAACGCATCGCCAACCTGACGGTCAAGCTGCACCGCCTGCGCCAGCCTGTCATCGCCGCGGTCAACGGCGCGGCCTACGGCGGCGGTTTCGCGCTGGCCGCCGCCAGTGACATCCGCATCGCCGGACCGGCGGCCAAGTTCTGCACGCAGTTCATCAAGCTGGGCATCGGCGGCTGTGACATCGGCGTGAGCTACACGCTGCCCCGAATCATCGGCGCGGGTCCGGCATTCGATCTGATCCTCACCGCACGGGCGGTCGACGCGGCCGAAGCGCTACGGCTGGGTCTGGTGACGCGCGTCGTCGACGACACCGCCGACCTGCTCGACGCAGCCCTGGAAATCGCCGAAACCCTCTGTGGCTACGGCAAATTCGGTCTGGAATCGACCAAACAGGTCCTGTGGGCCAACCTCGACGCCGGCTGCCTGGAGACGGCACTGCACGTGGAGAACCGCAGCCAGATCCTGTCGGTTGGCACCGGCAGTCTTGCCGATGTCACCGAGGCGTCCCGCCACCGTCGACGATGATCACCTGCCCGGTCATGTAGCTACCGGCGTCAGAACACATCAGCAGCGCCGCGCCGACCATCTCGTCGGGACGGGCCAGGCGTTTCATCAAGGTGCCACCCACCATGTGGTCGATGGCCTCCTGCGGGTTGTTGCGCATCATGTCGGTGTCGACCGGCCCCGGCGCCAGGGCGTTCACCCGGATACCGAGCGGGGCGAACTCGGCGGCCATCGACCGGGTGGCCGACATGAGCGCGGCCTTGCCCGAGGCGTAGATCGACAGCGACGGCGCGAAGTTGAACGCCCCGACCGACACCATGTTCAGCACTGCTGCCTTGGCGCTGGCCTTCAGATGCGGCAAGGCCTCCTGCACGAGAAACACCGGTCCGCGCAGGTTCACCTCATAGGACTTCGCCCAGGCTTCCGGCGTCATCTGGCCCAGGGGCTGGGCCAGTGCGTTGGCGGCGTTGTTGACCACCACGTCGATCCCGCCGAACTCGGCGACCGTGCGTTCCACCAGGGTGCCGAGGTCGTCGATGCTGCCGCTGTGGGTGGGCACCCCGATCGCCTGACCTCCGAGACCGCGCAAATGCTCGGCCGCCTTCTCGCACGCATCCGGCTTGCGGCTGGCCACCACCACATGCGCACCGGCCAGGGTGAAACCCTCGGCGAGGGCCAATCCAATGCCGCGGGTACCGCCGGTGACGATCACGGTCCGGTCGGTCATGTCGAACAGATGGTCAAAGGTCTCCCGGTTCACCCCGTCAGTAGAACACCCCGACGGGGGGTGGATTGAGTCGCTACCGCAGTGTCAGCATGGAGGGGTAGCCAAGATCGGAGGGACCAGGCTGCATGAGAGTCAATCGGCGTCGCTGGTGGGTGCTGCGGGCACTCGGCCGGAACCCGCTCGTCCGGCGATCCGATCGGTTCGAAGCATGGGCCATGGTGCTCGTCGCGATCTTCGTCGTCCTGGTCATCCCGCACGCCGTCACCGTCGGGGAGAACGTCTACGCACACACGCTTCGCACCGCCGAGATCCAGGCGCAGACCCGCAAGCCGGTGCAGGCGACGGTGGTGGACGACACCCCCGCGACAGCCATGCCCGACGAGGGCACGACCGCCACAGCCACCGTGACGTGGACGGCGAACGGCACCCCGCACACCGGTGCCGTGCGCCCGACTCGCTCATTGAAGGCCGGCGACACCGTGCCGATCTGGGTCGACGAGAACGGGCGCCGCGTGTCGGCGCCGCTGTCGCCGTCCAGCGCCGGAACCTATGCGATCGCCGCCGCGGTGTCCGTCTGGCTGGGCACAGCGGTGTTGTGCGGCCTGGCCATCGCCGGGCTACGCGCGCTCCTCGACCGGCTCCGGATCCGCACCTGGGCCGCTGAGCTTCGGGTACTGCTCGACCGTGGCGACGGCCGAACCAGATGGCACCACTGAATCTCAACCCAGAGTTCGCGCGCTGACGAACTCGCGGTCGGCGCCGCTGACCGGGTCCGTGAACGCCAGACGCTGGGCCAGCAGCTGCAGCGGATGGTCAAAATCGTCTGGGCTGACTCCGATCACGTTGGGGTACAAGGAGTCACCGACAATCGGCAGGCCGATCGAGGCCATGTGCACCCGCAATTGATGCGTCTGCCCGGTACGCGGGGTGAGCCGGTACAGTCCGTTCCCGAGGGGTTCGACGTAGGTTTCGGCATTGGGTTCACCGGGTTCCTCGAAAGCCTGTAACCGACCGCGCTGCTTGATGATCCGACTTCGCAGCGTGGCCGGCAGAGCCACCGTCGGGGTGCCGGTCGCGCGGGCCAGATAGGTCTTGCGCACCCGGCCCTCGGCGAACAGTCGCTGATAACTCCCCCGAATCTCACGGCGCACGGTGAACAACAGCATGCCGGCGGTGAGCCGGTCCAGCCGATGCGCCGGACTGAGCTCCGGCAGGTCCAGATCCCGGCGCAGCCGCACCAACGCGGTCTGGGCGACGTGCGCGCCGCGGGGCATGGTGGCCAGGAAATGAGGTTTGTCGACGACGACGATGTCGTCGTCGACGTACAGCACCGGGATGTCGAACGGCACCTCTACCTCCTCGACCAGGTCCCGGTAGAAGTAGACGTACGCCCCAGCGGGAAGCGTCGTCGTCTCGTCGACGATCGAGCCGTCCGGTAGAACCACCTCGCCGGCAAGCACTTTCGCGCCGATGCCGAAACGGTTGTCCAACTCGTCGCGCACATTGCCCCCGAGAAGCCGCAACCGGGCCGGGCCCAGACCGTCCCGCACCGGCAGCGGGGGCGGCTTTCTCAACGCACCCTCAATTCAGCGGCACGGGTTCGAGGATCTGCGCGCGGGCCTCGGGCGCGGCCTGGCGCAGCGCATCGGCGGACTCGTCGTCGGGTTGGCGTTGCGACTGCACCTCGGCCTCCACCCGGGCGATGTAGGTGGCCACCTCACGATCGACATCCTCGGTGCTCCAACCCAGCACCGGGGCAACAACTTCGGCGACCTCGCGGGCACAGTCGCGGCCTCGGTGCGGGTACTCGATCGAGATCCGCATCCGCCGCGCCAGGATGTCCTCCAGATGCAGCGCGCCCTCGGCCGCGGCGGCATAGTAGGCCTCGACCTTGAGGTAGACCGGCGCATCGGTGATGGGTTCCAGCAGGTCGGGCCGCCCTTCGGCCATCTGTAGCACCTCACCGATCAACGAGCCGTAGCGGTCCAGCAGGTGCCGAACCCGGTAGGGATGCAGCCCGTAGTGTTTGCCCACCGACTGGGTCTGATTGATCAGGGCGAAATACCCGTCGGCGCCCATCAACGGGACTTTCTCGGTGATCGACGGTGCCACCCGGGCCGGGATGTACTCTGCGGCAGCGTCTATCGCGTCGGCCGCCATCACCCGATAGGTGGTGTATTTGCCGCCGGCAATGGCCACCAACCCCGGTGAAGGCACCGCGACGGCGTGCTCACGCGACAGCTTGGAGGTTTCCTCACTCTCACCGGCCAGCAGCGGACGCAACCCGGCGTAGACACCGTCGATGTCGTCATGGGTCAACGGCGTGGCCAGCACGGTGTTGACATGGCCGAGGATGTAGTCGATGTCGGCTTTCGTCGCTGCGGGATGTGCGAGGTCGAGATTCCAATCCGTATCGGTCGTGCCGATGATCCAGTGTGTCCCCCACGGGATCACGAACAACACCGACTTCTCGGTACGCAGGATGATCGCCACTTCGCTGACGATCCGATCGCGCGGCACCACGATGTGCACACCCTTGGAGGCCCGCACGCGAAACCGCCCACGCTCCTTGGACAGTGCCTGGATCTCGTCGGTCCACACCCCGGTGGCATTGACCACGACGTGGCCCCGCACTTCGGTGACGGCGCCGTCCTCGGAGTCACGCAGCGTCACCCCGACCACCCGATCGCCCTCCCGCAGGAGGTCGACCACCTGACTCGACGAACGCACCACCGCGCCGTAGTGGGCGGCGGTGCGGGCCACCGTCATGGTGTGACGGGCATCGTCGACGACGGTGTCGTAGTAACGGATTCCGCCGATCAGCGAGCTCCGCTTGAGCCCGGGCGCCAGCCGCAGGGCCCCGGACTTGGTCAGATGTTTTTGTGCCGGAACGGATTTCGCGCCACCGAGCTGGTCGTACAGAAAGATCCCGGCCGCCACATACGGCCGCTCCCACCACCGGTTGGTCAACGGGAACAAAAAGGGCAGCGGCTTGACCAGATGCGGTGCCAGCGTGGTCAGGCTCAGTTCCCGCTCGTGCAACGCCTCACGGACCAGACCGAACTCCAACTGCTCCAGGTAGCGCAGCCCACCGTGGAACATCTTGGAGCTGCGGCTCGATGTCCCGGAGGCGAAATCGCGGGCCTCCACGAGCGCCACCTTGAGGCCGCGGGTCGCGGCATCGAGAGCCGCACCGGCCCCCACCACACCGCCACCGATGACCACTACGTCGAATTGTTCACCGCCGAGTCGTTGCCAGGCTTGCGCCCTTTGCTGCGGACCGAGGAAGGTTTGCCCGTCGCCCGGTGCTGAGATCGGGTCAGTCACAATTCCCAGGCTACGTGGACGATGGGGTATCCGCCTGATTCTCTAGTCCAGGTCGTCGTGTTTCATCAACTGGCGCGCCGCCTCGGTGATCGAGCCCGACAGCGACGGATACACCGAGAAGGTCTGGGCCAGGTCGGTGACCGGAATGCCGTTCTGCACGGCCAACGCGATCGGCAGGATCAGCTCGGAGGCGATAGGCGCCACCACCACGCCGCCGATCACCACACCGGTGGCCGGGCGGCAGAAGATCTTGACGAAGCCGCGGCGCAGGCTGGACATCTTGGCCCGGGCATTGGTGTTCAGGGGCAGGGTCAGGGTGCGGGCCGGCACGGACCCGTCGTCGATCTTGGCCTGCGGAACACCGACCGCCGCGATCTCCGGCCGGGTGAACACCGCCGCGGCGACGGTGCGGAGCCGGATCGGGGCCACCGCCTCACCGAGAGCGTGGTACATCGCGATGCGTCCCTGCATGGCGGCGACCGAGGCCAGCGGCAGCAGACCGGTACAGTCGCCCGCCGCGTAGACACCCGGCACCGACGTCCGCGACACCCGGTCGACGGTCAGGTAATTGCCGGGGCCGAGCTCGATGCCGACCCGTTCCAGGCCCAGACCGCTGGTGTTGGGCACCGAACCGACCGTCATCAGGGCGTGGCTGCCCTCGACGACGCGGCCGTCGTTCATCGTCACGCGCACCCCGCTGTCGGTACGGGTCACCGACTCCGCGCGGGCGTTCTTGACCAACGTGACACCGCGTTCGGAGAACACCTCCTCCAGCACCGCGGCGGCGTCGGAGTCTTCGTGCGGCAAGATCTGGTCGCGGCTGGCCACGACCGTCACCGTCACGCCGAGCTCGGTGTAGGCGTTGACGAACTCGGCGCCGGTGACCCCCGAACCCACCACCACGAGATGCTCGGGCAAGGTGTCGAGGTCGTACAACTGACGCCAGTTGAGGATGCGGTCGCCGTCGGGCGCGGCGTTGGGCAGCACCCGCGGGCTGGCGCCGGTGGCGATCAACACCACGTCGGCGGTGAGCTGGCTGACCTCGCCGTCGTCGGCAGTGACCTTGACCCGATGCTGGGCCATGCCCGGCACGTCGTCGATCAGCTCGCCGCGGCCGGCGACCAGGTCGATGCCCTCGCTGCGCAGCCGCTGGGCGATGTCCACGGACTGCGCGGCGGCCAGCGTCTTCACCCGCTCGTTGATCTGGGGCAACGAGATGATGGACTGCTCGAAGTCCAGCGAATAGCCCAGGTTGGGTGCGCGCCGCAACTCGGTGCGCACCCCGGTGGAGGCGATGAAGGTCTTCGACGGCACACAGTCCCACAGCACGCACGCGCCGCCGATGCCGTCACTGTCGACGACGGTGACATGCGCGACCTCCGGGCCGCGGGCGGCGGCGACCAGCGCCGCCTCATATCCGGCGGGTCCGCCGCCGATGATCACGATGCGGGTAGCCACTGGACCAACCTAACGAACTTCGCCGATTAAGCTGTCTAACCGTGCCGCTGTACGCCGCGTATGGATCGAATATGCACCCGGAGCAAATGCTCGAACGGGCTCCGCACTCGCCGATGGCGGGTACCGGGTGGTTGCACGGCTGGCGGTTGACGTTCGGCGGTGAAGACATCGGCTGGGAAGGCGCGCTGGCCACCGTCGTGGAGGACCCGCTGTCCAAGGTGTTCGTCGTCCTCTACGACATGACGTCGGCCGATGAGCACTCGCTGGACCGCTGGGAGGGCTCCGAACTCGGGTTCCACAAAAAGATCCGCTGCCGGGTGGACCGGTTGTCGTCGGACACCACCACCGATCCCGTGCTGGCCTGGCTATATGTGGTCGATGCCTGGGAAGGCGGTCTGCCCTCGGCCCGCTATCTGGGGGTGATGGCCGACGCCGCGGAGATCGCCGGCGCGCCGGAGGAATATGTGCACGATTTGCGCACCCGCCCGTCCCGCAACATCGGACCCTGACTGGTCTGACGCCGCGCGAGCGTGATTCAAGCGGGGTCGACGTAAGGCGCGGATCTGAGCACTGGCGAGATCAGGCCAAGATGTCCGCGCGTTCGGCTCGCAGCAGGGTCAACTCGTGGTTGGCCGCCTGCGCGCGCTGATCGAGTTGCCTGAGGATCTGCTTGACGCCCGTAATGGCCTGATCGACTTTCCCCTGTGCCTCGATGATCCGGTCGCGCACCATGAAATCGGTGAAGAAATTGTCGAACCACACGTCGAAAACGCTGGTCATGGAGCGGAGTTCGACGAGTCGCACGCCCTCCATATGGACGTCGGCCAGCTCGACGGTGAACTGCTTGAGATGGGTGTCGGCAGAACGCATCGACCATGACACGCTGTCGAGCCTGCCCTCCTTGACGAGGCTGGCGATCATGCCGCCGTCGAACCAGGTGTCATATGCCGACCATGACCGTGCGCTGTCGAGCTGTTCAGCGGCGGTGCGCAGATCCGTCAACGCCAGTCGGCCGGCCGAGGTGGCCTCCGCCATCTCGTTGAGCTCAGCCGTCAATTCTCCACGGCGACCAGCGATTTCAAGGAGCCTGGTCGATCCGGGACGATGGTTGTCCTGAAGCCAGCGTTCCTTGGCGCTCAGCGCCTGCTCCAATGCGAGAGCCACGTCGCCGAGTGCCGCGAGGCGGACGGTCAGATGCTCGACGAGGCGCTCGTCGGCCTCGGCACGCGCCCGCTGGGTCAGGTACTCGTACTCCGCGGCCTGGTGTTCGGCGGTCTCACGCGCCAGGTCGTCGTGGTGCGAACCTTTGAGGTGGGCCCAGATCTTGGTCAGCGAAAACGATTCCAGCTTGTGGACGTCGCGCGCCTCGGCGCCCAGGCGGCCGCCCGCTTCACCGGCGCGCGCAGCCGACTCCTCGGCATGCGTCCGCGCCGCGGCCAGTTGGCGTTTGAGCGACTCGGACTCCCGTATCGCCGCCGTCGCCGAAGCCAGTTGATCGTCAGGCGCAGCTGTCATGTCGACAGCCTAGGAGCGCTCATGCGGCGTGTCTGGAGGCAAACACGCACGCTCGCGGGGCAGAGGGGGCCGAAAGTTACCCAGAGGCGGCGACGATGTTGACCATCGTGCGCACGCCCACGCCGAGCGCGCGCTCGTCGATGTCGAAGGTGGGCTGATGCAGATCGAGCTGTGGCCCTTGACCGCTCCACACCCCGAGACGGCCCATGGCACCGGGAACGTCTTCGAGGTACCAGGAGAAGTCCTCCCCGCCGCCGGACTGATGGGTGTCGGCGAGGACGTCGGGGCCGACGGCCTCGATCGCGTGGGTGAGGATGCGCGTGGACACCTCTTCGTTGACCACCGGGGGCACCCCGCGCCGGTAGTTGAGGCTGTGGGAGATGTTGAGCGGGGCCAGCAGCGACGTAACTGTTTCTTCCACAATGGATTCCAGCGTGAGCCAGGTGTCGCGACTGGCGGTGCGAATGGTTCCGGCCAGGGTGCCGATCTGCGGGATGGCGTTGGCGGCCACGCCCGCATTGACCGCGCCCCACACCATCACGGTGTCGTGGCGCGGGTCGATGCGACGCGACAGCACGCCGGGCAACCCGGTGATCAGCGTGCCCAGCCCGTAGACCAGGTCACCGGTCAGATGCGGCCGGGAGGTGTGCCCGCCAGGTGAGTGCAGGGTGATCTCGATGGAATCGGCCGCCGAGGTGATGGGGCCGGGCTTGGTGGCCACCTTCCCCACCGCCAGCCGCGGATCGCAGTGCAGGGCGAAGATTCGGCTCACCCCGTTGAGCACACCGGCATTGATCGCGTCGATCGCGCCGCCGGGCATCAGCTCCTCCGCCGCCTGGAACAGCAGGCGCACCCCCACCGGCAACTCGGGGACCGACGACAGGGCCATCGCCGCGCCGAGCAGTACCGCGGTGTGGGCGTCATGCCCGCAGGCATGTGCGACGTTGGGCACCGTCGAGGCGTACGACGCGCCGGTCCGGTCGGCCATCGGCAAGGCGTCCATGTCGGCCCGCAGGGCGATGCGTGGCCCATCCTCCGGCCCGAAGTCACACGTCAACCCGGTACCGCCGGGCAGCACTTTGGGATTCAGCCCCGCGTCCGCGAGGTGGTTGGCGACGAACTCGGTGGTGGCGAACTCTTGGCGGCCCAACTCCGGATGTGCGTGCAGGTGCCGGCGCCACGACACCATCTCGTCGTAATGGGCCGACAACCAGCGGGCAGCGGCGTGCTGCAACACACTCATGACGCCCGCCTCACCCGCTGGGCCTCCAGCACCCGGTCGCGCTGCGCCGGTGTCTCGGCCAGCGCAACCACGGTGCGCGCCAACATGATCGCGCCTTCCACCACAGCCTGGTCGGCGCTCGGGCCGGCCGCTGCCGCGGTGAACGCCGGCTGGTGGATCGCCGCCCCGCCCGAGTCGATACCGATCACCGGATGGATTCCGGGCATCACCTGACTGATGTTGCCCATGTCGGTACTGCCCAGCGGCACACTTGCCTCCACGTTCTCCGGTAACGGGCTTCGGCCCAACCGCACCATCTCGGCCCGGATGGTCTCGGAAAGCCATGGGTCGGGCACCATTTCGGCGTAGGCCGGTCCGATCTCGGTGACCCGGTGTTGGCAACCCGTGGCCAGCGCCCCGGCCGAAAAGCACCCGGCCATCCGCTCTTCCAACTCGCGCAGCGCCGGCATGGCGGTGGCCCGCATGGTGTAGCGCATCTCGGCGCGCCCCGGAATGACGTTGGCGGCCTGCCCGCCGTGGGTGACGATGCCGTGCACCATCTGCCCGGGCATGAGCTGTTGACGTAACAAGCCGATGGCCACCTGCGCGACGGTGACCGCGTCCCCGGCATTGACCCCCAGATACGGCGCCACGGCCGCGTGCGACTCCCGGCCGACGTAATCGACGGTCACCTCCGACAGCGCCAGCGAACGGGCGGCGGCGATGTCCACCGGACCGGGATGCAGCATCACCGTCGCGGCGATGTCGTCGAACACTCCGGCGTTGAGCAGCAACACTTTTCCGCCGCCGAGCTCCTCGGCCGGAGTACCGACCAGCACCACGGTCAGGCCGAGGTCGTCGGCCACGTCGGCCAGCGCCAGCGCGGTACCGACAGCCGAGGCCGCGATGATGTTGTGCCCACAGGCGTGGCCGATCTCGGGCAGGGCGTCGTACTCGGCGCAGACGCCGATCACCAGCTCGCCGCTGCCGTACGACGCGCGGAACGCGGTGTCCAACTCACCGGCACCCGCGGTGATCTCGAAGCCGTACTCGGCCGCCAGCGCCTGGGTCTTGGCGCAGCTGCGGTGCTCGGCAAACGCCAGCTCGGGCTCGGCGTGGATCGAATGAGAGAGCTCGATGAGGTCGCCACGACGCCGGTTGATGGCGTCTTCGACGCTCAGCGAGGCGGTGGCGGACGGCATCCTCGCAGTATCTCACTGCTCGTTTCCGACGGTTAAGCTCGCCTATCGTGACCGATCTCCAGGCCTCAGCGCTGTCATCTGCCGAAGCCATCGCCGAACGCACCGGAGTTCGCCACCACGATGTCGCCGTCGTGCTCGGCTCGGGTTGGGCGCCCGCGGTCGCCGAGCTCGGAGATCCCGTCGCCACGGTGCCGATGGCCGACATCCCCGGACTCGTCCCGCCCAGCGCGGTCGGGCACCGCGGTCAGATCCACTCCACCCGCATCGGCACTCACCGGGTGCTGGTGCTGGCCGGCCGGATCCACGCCTACGAGGGTCATGACCTGGACCATGTCGTGCACCCGATCCGCACCGCGGCGGCCACGGGTGTGTCCACCGTGGTGCTCACCAACGCCGCCGGCGGCCTGCGGTCCGAGTACGAGGTCGGCCAGCCCGTGCTGATCAGCGACCACCTCAACCTCACGGCCCGGTCTCCGCTGGTGGGCGCGCAGTTCGTCGACCTGGTCGACGCCTACTCCCCCCGGCTGCGTGCACTGGCCCGCGGGATCGAACCGGCCCTGACCGAGGGCGTCTACGCCGGGTTGCCCGGCCCGCACTACGAGACCCCGGCCGAGATCCGGATGCTGCGCACCCTGGGTGCCGACCTGGTGGGCATGTCCACGGTGCTCGAAACCATCGCGGCTCGGGCGGCCGGCCTGGAGGTACTGGGTGTGTCGATGGTGACGAATCTGGCCGCGGGGATGACGGGTGCGCCGCTCAGCCATGCCGAGGTGCTCGAGGCCGGGCGGCAGTCGGCGACCCGGATGGGTGCGCTGCTGCGTTCGGTGATCGAGCGGATCCGGCCGCTCACCTGACCGCAGCGACCGGTTCCTCGATCGGCCGGCCGTGTCGACGGCCCAGCCGGGCCATGCCGCGTGCCATCAGTGGCGCCGCGAACAGCATCAGAAGTACCCGCAGCACCTGCGCGGTGATGATGAAGGTGACGTTGGACCCGGTTTCCACCGCGGTGGCCAGCACCGCGTAGACGCCGCCCGGGCTGGTCGCCAGATAGCCCTCGAGCTGCGTCATGCCGGTGACGTTGGCCAGCAGTACGCCGAGCCCGGCGGTGGCCATACCGAGCACCAGGATCAAGGTCAAGGCCAGCGGCAGGATACGGCCGATGGCGCGCAGCGATTCTCGGGTGAAGGCGATGCCGGCCTGCCAGCCGATCATCATGTAGGCCGCCTGCACCAGCAGCGACGGGACGGTGAGTCCGAAGGACAGGCCACTGAGTTCCAACGCCACCGTCAACGCCAACGGGCCCAGTAGCCCGGCACCGGGAAGCCTGGCCAACCGGCCGAGCACCACGCCGACCCCGACGATAACGACCAGCATGAGGAGGCTGAGATACCAAGGGGCCGAATCGGTTTCAGCGGCTACCGGCGCAGGGTGGGAACGGTCGGCGCGGAAGATCAGGGTCACCACGAGCGGAATGGTCGCGGTGACGAGCGCCACCCGCAGGTACTGGACGACGGAGACGACGCGATCGTCGCCGCCAAGTTCGCGCGCGATGGCCACCAGACCCGACGCACCACCGGCCACCAGGGCCAGCGACCCGGTCAGTGGGCTGACGTCACGGTGCAATCCCAGCAAGCCGCCGGCCACGACGCTCAGCACCAAGGTCGCCACGGTGACCGCCGCCACGATCAGCCAGTCCGAACCCATGGCGTCGACGGCATCCTGATGCACCATCGTGCCGATGTAGACGCCGAGTACGCCTTGGGCGATCGCCCCGGCCGGGCGAGGCATCCGCTTGGGGGCGAATGTGGCCAGGGCCCGCGCGATGCCGACCGCGAGACCGGCGAACAACGCCGCCGACGGAACGCCGACGAGGTTCAACGGGACGGTGACGGCGGCAGTCGCGACAACCAGCAGCACCCACCGCAGCGTCCGAGTCATCCGTGCGTCCACCTCCCGCTCACATAATAAGTAATCCCTTGGCATTAGTCACCGCGGAAGGCGATCAACATGCATCTACCGTGATAGCTACCAAGGTATAACTTGATTATGTCTGCGACGTCGGCAACGGAACTCCGCGAGTCGATCATGGCGGTGGCCCGCCAGATGCGGCGTCATCGCCCCGATCACGGGCTGACCTTGAGCCAGTTGGAACTGCTCGGCGAGGCCGGTCGCAGCGGCACCACCACTCCCGCCGAGATGGGCGCCCGCCTGCACGTGCGCGTCCAGTCCCTGACTGACAGCATCAACGAGCTCGTCCGTCGCGGACTGATCGCCCGCCGCCCCGACGACGCCGACCGCCGCCGCCAACTGATCGAGATCACGGACGAGGGCACCGCACTTTTACAGGCCGACCGGGCCGAACGAGACGCCTGGCTGCACGCCACCATGCGGGAGAACCTGACCGATCTGGAAGTCGACCTGTTGATGCTGGTGGCGCCGGTCCTGCGCAAGCTTGCTTACTCCGACGCCAGTGCGGGCACACTTGGCACATGACCTCCATCGCGACTGCCTCCGCCGATTGGATCGCCCACGACCCCGATCCGCAGACCGCGGCCGAACTGGCCGCCTGCAGTCCCGACGAGCTCGACCGCCGGTTCAGCCGGCCGCTGACGTTCGGCACCGCCGGGCTGCGCGGGCCCCTGCGCGGCGGGCCGGACGCGATGAACCTGGCCGTGGTCATGCGAGCCACGTGGGCCGTCGCGCAGGTACTCAAGGACCGAGGGTCCGGCGGCACGCATGTGGTGGTGGGTCGCGACGCGCGGCACAAATCCGACGAATTCGCCCTGGCCGCTGCCGAAGTGCTGGCCGGGGAAGGTTTCGACGTGCTGCTGATGCTGGCCGCAGTCCCGACACCGGTCATCGCCTACGCCGTCCGGCACCTGCCGACCGCGGCGGGCATCCAGATCACCGCCTCACACAATCCGCCGACGGACAACGGCTACAAGGTGTTTCTGGGCGGTGGCATGCAGATCATCTCCCCCGTCGACCGCGAGATCGAGGCGGCGATGGCCCGGGCGCCACATGCCGACGAGATCCCCCGGGTGCCGGTGGAAGTCGGCGGCCTGCGCCAGATCCACGGTTACGTCGAGCGGGCCGCGCGGGTGCGCCGCAGCGCGGGGTCGGTGCGGGTGGCGCTGACGCCGCTGCACGGTGTCGGCGGCGAATACGCGCTGGATGCCATGGCCCTGGCCGGATTCGACGACGTCCACGTCGTCGAGGAACAGTTCGCGCCCGATCCGGACTTCCCCACCGTCGGCTTCCCCAACCCCGAGGAACCCGGTGCGGTGGACGCAC
This sequence comes from Mycobacterium sp. E802, assembly GCF_001666875.1. Lineage (NCBI taxonomy): Bacteria > Bacillati > Actinomycetota > Actinomycetes > Mycobacteriales > Mycobacteriaceae > Mycobacterium > Mycobacterium sp. E802. Next base: position 28,751 of record NZ_LZJD01000082.1, on the reverse strand, counting down.
TGCTGGCGCTGGCCGACGACATCGACGCCGAGATCGCCATCGCGCTGGATCCCGACGCCGACCGATGCGCCGTCGGTGTCCCGGGTCCGGAGGGCTGGCGCATGCTCACTGGTGACGAAACCGGTTGGCTGCTGGGCGATTACATCTTGTCTCAGCTGGAGCCCGGCCCGGTCAGCGAGGCCGCCCTGGTGGCCAGCACCGTGGTGTCCTCCCGGATGCTGGCCGCGATCGCCGAGGCGCACGGCGCCCAACACGCCGAAACCCTCACTGGCTTCAAGTGGTTGGCCCGTGCGCAGAGTCCCGGCAACACCTTGGTGTACGCCTATGAAGAGGCGATCGGCCATTGTGTGGACCCCGCCGCGGTGCGCGACAAGGACGGGATCAGCGCGGCCATCCTGGCCGCCGACCTGGTTGCGGCGCTGCGTGATCAGGGCCGCACCATGCTCGATGCGCTCGACGATCTGGCCAAGAAGCACGGCGTGCACGTCACCGGCGCGGTGACCCGCCACGTCGACGACGCCGACGCCGCCATGGCCCGGTTGCGCTCGGACCCGCCGACCGAGCTGGCCGGTTTCGCCGTCGCCGTCGAGGATCTGCAGCTACGGCCCGGACAGCTCTGCACCGATGCGCTGATCTTCACCGGGGACGAGGCGGGTACGTCGGTGCGGGTGGTGGTGCGGCCCTCCGGAACCGAGCCGAAACTCAAGTCCTACACCGAGGTTCGGTGTGCCCCGACCGACGATGTGCGCACCGCGCGGGCGCACGCCGAGAAGCTGAGTCAGGCCCTGGCCGACGCGGCGGTGCGCTGGTAGGCAGCCTCAGCGCGGACCGAACTGACGATCCCCGGCGTCACCCAGGCCCGGGACGATGTAGGCGGCGTCGTTGAGCCCCTCGTCGATGGACGCCGTGATCAACCGGATCTCGGGCGCCGCTTCCTTGAGGGTGTCGATCCCCCGTGGCGCACACACCACGCACACCGCGGTGATGTCGACGGCGTTGCGCTCGCGCAGCAGGCCGATGGTGTGGGCCATCGAGCCGCCGGTGGCCAGCATCGGGTCGAGCACGAACACCGATCGGGCACTCAGGTCGTCGGGCAGCGAGGCCAGATACGGCGTCGGCTGATGCGTCGTCTCGTCGCGGGCCATCCCGACGAACCCGACCTGCGCCTCGGGGATCAGGGCGTGTGCCTGATCGACCATGCCCAGACCGGCCCGCAACACCGGGACCAGTAGCGGCGGGTTGGCCAGCCGGAACCCGGTCGTTTCGGTCACCGGGGTTCGTACCGAGATTGCCTCGGAGGCAGCATCGCGGGTGGCCTCGTACACGAGCATCATGGTCAGGTCGCGCAGTGCCGACCGGAACCCGGCGTTGTCGGTGCGCTCATCCCGCAGGGTGGTCAGCCGGGCGGCGGCCAGAGGGTGGTCGACGACGCGTACATCCATGCGCCGACCTTAACGGGGTCCCTGCCCGCAGTGGCCCACGGACCACGGACCACGGGTTTTCAAGGGTCCGCTACGGGGTTGGCCCGGACAGTCTGAGATGGCGTCAATCCTGCCCCCTCGACTCTGGAGAACTGACATGGCGAAAGTCGTAGACATCGGACCGACCGGCTCGCCCACGGACCCCACCGTCGAGGAGTCCGTCGCACAACTGGCCGACAGGTTCGCTCGTGAGGCCATGCCGTTTCAACCCGTCCTGTTGCGCACCGCGCGACGGCTCACCCTCACCCAGGCCGACGCCGAAGACCTGGTGCAGGACACACTGATGAACGCCTACGCCGGCTTTCACCGGTTCGAGCCGGGCACCAACGTGCGGGCATGGCTGTTCCGGATCATGCACAACCGCTGGATCAGCACGCACCGGATGAAGCAACGCCGGCCGGACACGTTCACCGTCGGCGATATCACCGACAGCGACATGTGGACCAACAGTAGCCACGGCAGAGCCGCAGAGCGTTCCGCCGAAGATCACGCTCTTGACCTGTTCTGCGACAACCGGATCCGTGACGCGGTGCTGACGCTGCCCGAGGGCTTTCGCACGGTGCTGTACTACGCCGACATCGAAGGTTTCACCTACGCCGAGACCGCGGCCCGGATGGAAATCCCGCTGGGAACGGTGATGTCACGGATATCGCGCAGCCGAGAACGACTGCGCGCCACGCTGGCCGACACCCAATGTGTCGCCTGAGAACAACGAGAGGACACCATGGAATCGGGATCGACCGAACTCAAGGGGTACACCGCGCTGATCACCGGCGGGACTGCCGGCATCGGCCTGGCATGCGCCGACCTGCTGGCCGGTGCCGGCGCAACTGTGATCATCACCGGCCGAGACGAGAAGCGAGGACGTGACGCCGCGGTCGCGCTGGGCGGTGACGTCGACTTCGTCCGCGCCGACCTCGCCGACCTGGAATCGGTGAAATCACTTTCACAACAATGTGATCAGACCGACATCCTGGTAAACAACGCGGCCGCGTTCCCGGGCGCGCTCACCGTCGAGCAGGGCATCGACTCCTTCGAGCAGACCTTCGACACCAATGTGCGCGGCACCTATTTCCTCGTCGCCCAGCTGGTGGGCGGCATGCTCGACCGTGGCCGCGGCAGCATCGTCAACGTCACCTCGATGGTCGCCTCCAAAGGCGTGCCCGGAGCATCCGCCTACAGCGCCTCCAAGGCCGCGGTGGAATCGCTGACCCGCACCTGGGCCGCGGAATTCGGGGCCGGCGGGGTGCGGGTCAACAGCGTGGCCCCGGGACCGACCCGCACCGAAGGTGTGGCGGCGCAATGGGGCGACACCAATGAGGAGTTGGGTCGTGCCCTGCCACTGGGCCGCACCGCCACGCCCGAGGAGATCGCCCACGCGGTGTTGTTCCTGAGCTCTCCGCGCGCGGCCTTCATCACCGGTTCGACGCTGCACGTCGACGGCGGCGGCACGGCCATCTGAACCCGACACTCAGCCCGACGCGATTCAAGGGAACCGAACGGCGTCGGCGGGCGTCCTAACCACATGCCCGCCGACACCCTGCGCGCCGACCTGGCGGCCATCCGCGCACTTGGCGCCGCCCTTGCCGCGCACGCCGCCGACCTGAACACCGTGGCCGCCGCCCTGCGGTCGATGCCGTCACCGGCCGATGCTCTCGGCCCTGTCGCTGAACGATTCGTCATCGCGTTCACCGAGGCGGTGACCGAACACAGTGCCGCAGTTGCGGCGCTCGGAACCCACACCGGCTCCGGTGCGCTGCACGCCGAGGGCACCGTCAACGTCTTCCACGCCGCCGGTGAGCGGGCCGCCGAGCTGTTGCCGCAGGTGTAGCGGTGCCCATCACCCTGGCCGCACCGCTGTACGAGCTGCGTGATCTCGTCGGGTCCGGCCACCACGTCCCCGCGGTGACGGCCCTGGACGGCGCGCACACCACGCTGTCGGACATCGCCGTCGCGCTGCGGCATTCCTGGGAACGGGCCGGGGACTGGTCCGGAACCGCCGCCACCGCCGCCGCGGAGTTCACCGCGGGTGCCGCGGCTCAGGCGAGCAGCCTGGCCGAGCGGGCACGGGTGCTGAGCGCCTCGGCCCGGCACGCAGGCACCGCAGTGGCCGACGCGGGTGCGCGGCTGCAGGCCATCATCGACCGCTTCGAGCAACGCGCCGCGGCATTGGCGCCGCACCTCGCAGAGCCGGGGGTGGCCGAAGAACTCGAGGCCGAGGCACAGCGGGCGATCAGCGAGGCGTCAGCCGTCATCGAGGAACTCCGCGCCGAGCTGGATGTTCAGGCCGGCTCGCTCACCGGCGCCGTCACCGCCCCGGCTCCGGCCGGGTTCTCGGGTGGTACGGGGTTCTCGGGTGGCACGGGAAGTGCCGGCGGTGCGGGCCACGCGGGCGGTTTCACCCCGGCCTCGTTCAGCGGGGGTATGCCATCGGCTGCCGATCGACCCGAGGCCGCCGTCGGCCTACGCGACCCCGGCATGTTCGGTGACGGCGTCGCGGTACGCCTGCCCGACGGCAGTACCGCGGTGGCGCCCAATGCGGTGGCCGCCAGCGCCGTGCGACACGCCCTCACCCAGCTGGGCGTGCCCTACCGGTGGGGCGGCACCACACCGGGCGTCGGACTGGACTGCAGCGGCTTGACGCAATGGGCGTATCACGAAGCCGGACTGGACATTCCACGTTTGGCCCAGGAGCAGGACATCGGCAAGGCGGTGTCGGCCGGGTCGCTGCGCCCGGGTGATCTGGCGGTGTGGGACGGCCATGTCGCGATGATCGTGGGTGAGGGGACGATGATCGAGGCGGGCGATCCGGTGAAGCTGTCCCCGATCCGCACCACCAATGCCGGTCAGGGCTTCCAGGGCTTCTGGCGGCCCACGGCGTAGACCAACCTGACCGGGCGCGCAGGCCGTCCCATTAGGCTGTGCCGCATGGCTGCTGACATCGTGCCGGTCCGGCTCGGGCTGACCAAGGGCGACCTTTACACACTCTGGGCTCCGCGGTGGCGCGATGCCGGCGACGAGTGGGAGGCCTTCCTGGGCGAAGGCGACGCCCTCTATGGCTTCGAATCGGTCGCTGACCTGGTCGCATTCGTCCGCACCAACACCGACAACGATCTGGCCGACCACCCGGCATGGGACAAGCTGACCGCGGCCAACGCCCATCGGCTGCAACCGGCCGACGACCGTGAGTACGACATCGTCGGGCTCCCCGATCTCGTCGCCGACAAGCCGACGGAGGAGTCTGTCGCGACCCTGCACCGCACGCTGGTCGTGGTGTCCTCGATCGGCTCGGTCTGCGAGCTGGCGGCGATCAGCAAGTTCTTCAACGGCAACCCGGTGCTCGGCACGGTCGGCGGCGGGTTGGAGGGCTTCACCGGCCGCGCCGGTCGCAAGCGCTGGGCCGAGATCGAAGCCGTGATCGCCCGGGGCTGGGACGGTGTGCTCGATTCCATCGACGAGATCGTCACGGTGCCCGAGGATCTCGAGGCCGACGCCGTCAAGAAGGCCGAGGCCGAGCTGGAGGAGCCCGCTCCCGAAGAGGACGATGACGAGCTCACCGCCGAGACCGAAGACGCCGACGGTGAGGGTGACGGCGAGGACGAGGCGGTCGCCGGTGAGTCTGCCCGCAGCGCCGCCGATACCGCGGTCCTGGGCGACGACGAGGATTTCTGGGCGAAGGTCGGCATCGATCCGGTGCGGATCATGACCGGTTCGGGCACCGTCTACACCCTGCGCTGCTACCTCGACGACGAGCCGGTCTTCCTCGGCCGCAACGGCCGCATCAGCGTGTTCAGCTCCGAGCGTGCGCTGGCCCGGTACCTGGCCGACGAGCACGACCACGACCTGTCGGACCTGGCCACCTACGACGACATCCGGACTGCGGCGACCGACGGCTCGCTGCGGGTGGAGGTCTCCGACGAGAACGTCTACGTCCTGTCCGGCATCTCCGATGACATCGCCGACGGGCCCGACGCGGTCGACCACGACCAGTTGGAGCTGGCCGTCGAACTGCTGCGCGACGTCAGCGACTACTCCGAGGACAAGACCGTCGACGAGACGCTGGCCGACACCAAGGCCCTCGGCAAGTTCGTCGGCTATGTCCTGGGCAACGACGACGCCCGCAAACCTGAAGCGCCCTATGCCGAGGCCGTCGAGCAGTGGGACGCGCTGGAGCGCTTCGTGGAGTCGCGGCTGCGCCCGGAGTAGACCTCAGGACAACCGGGTGATTTTGCCGCGCCCATTTCCATAGAGCCCGGCTCCCACCCACGTGACGCTGCCGACGTCGTCACCCAGCTGCCACGATGGTTGGCCGGTTGCGGTGTCGTAGGCGATCGTAGGGCCACCGTCGTGGCGGCCGACGATCTGGTTGTTGTCGGCCGCGACCAGTTCATCGAGCTTCGCCTTCTCGATGAACGCGCCGGTTCCGTCTGTGCAGTCCCGCACGCGCACCCCGCCCGTGTCCGAACCCACCTCCCCGTACGCCACGATGCACAGATTGCCCACCCCCGCGAGCCTGACCGAAGGCTTCGGTGAGAGCGGCACCCGCTGTGACCACTTGAAATCGCCTGTCAGGGGCTCCACGGCCGCGATCTCTCCCTTGCCCTCGCTGTACACGATCGGCAGCGCAACCCCTGATGTTGCGTACTCCACCGAAGATGGGAACGAGGGAGTTGAATTCAGACTGGTGTCCGGCAGCCGATATCCGCGGTCCGCGGGAATGCGCCAGGCGAGCTTGCCGGTAAAGGAGTAGAAATCGATCTGCTGTTCGGGGAAACGGTCCGAGTTCTGGCGTCCCCTGCCGCGCACCGACACCACGATGCCTCGGCTGGTGGCGATGAGATCGTCGACCGCGCCGATCGAGAACAGATCGGCGCCGGACTTGGCGTCGTAGAACTTCGTGCTGGTGCCGCCCACTTCTTCTGCCACGACGCCTTGATCCAGGTAGACCGATGCCAATCCAGTTATCGGCTTCGTCCAGAGCTGTTGCCCAGCATCATCGAACACCGTGAGGTTTTTCTTGTTGGCGGCGAATGCGAGTAAGCCGGAACCGGCATAGACCTGAGCGACGCCGGTGTCAGCCGACATGGAGGCCTTCGTCGCGCCGGACCTCATATCGAGGAGCACCGCCTCCTTGCCGCCGCGGCAGAGGGCGGCCCCGCCCGACGTACCGACGACACAGTGCGCTGCCATGCCGAACGACGCGGGAAGAGGTTGCTGCCACAGCGGCGCACCGTTCTCGGCATCCAGCGCGATCATGGATTTCTTCAGATTGACGATGACGGTTTTCGAATCGCCGCCCATGACCGAGGAATACGCGCCGGAATCCGGTCCCGGCGGGTAGCTCCACAGGTTCTTGGTGGGCGCTGCACTCAAGGACAGCTTCGCCGCGGCGGGCGGACGCTCCACACCGGCGATCTCTGCCTTTCCAGCAGCTGCATCGGCCTCCGACAACCCTGAGTCAGAGCCCGACATCCAGTACACGATCGAGCCGACCAAGGCCAGTACGCCGATCACCGCGGCGATCACCAAGCCGATGGCCTTCGCGTTCCGGCGACGGTGCTCCGGGGGCTGCGGACTGAACTGAGGCGGGTATGCGCCGTATGCGGATTGCTGACCCCATCCCTGCGGAGGGAATCCCGGATGGTCGCCGAAGACCGGGGGCGCTCCGGGTTGTACCGAGGGTGAATCGAACGGCGACCCGCTCATCCCAGATGCCTGCTGACCATCGTTGTCGCCCCACGGCGAACTCCCCCACGGGTTCACGTGGGGAGTGTATTTGACAGGTCCTGCGATGAGCCGATGAGTTCAATGCTTCCCGCGTGCCAAACAGATCGGCCGACGTCGAAATTTCGACAAGGAGAATTTGCCCGTCGCGCCGTGACCCTCAGCCGACCAGCACCGCGTACCGAGGCTTGATCACCTCGTCGATCAATGCGAGCCGTTGGTCGAACGGGATGAAGGCCGATTTCATCGCGTTGATCGTGAACCGCTCCAGATCACTCCAGCCGTAGCCGAATGCCTCGACCAGACGCAGCATCTCCTGGCTCATCGTGGTGTCGCTCATCAGCCGGTTGTCGGTGTTGACCGTGACCCGGAACCGGAGTCGGGCCAGCCGGTCGAACGGGTGCTCGGCGATGCTGGGTGCCGCCCCGGTCTGCACGTTGCTGCTCGGACACATCTCCAGCGGGATGCGCTTGTCCCGCAGAAGCGAGGCCAGCCGGCCCAGGTGTTGGGTGCCGTCGTCGAGTTCGGTGATGTCGTCGACGATGCGCACGCCGTGGCCCAGCCGGTCGGCACCGCAGAACGCGATGGCCTCGTGGATCGATGGCAGACCGAACGCCTCGCCGGCGTGAATGGTGAAGCGCGCGTTGTTGCCCCGCATGTACTCGAAGGCATCCAGGTGCCGGGTGGGCGGGTAGCCGGCCTCGGCTCCGGCGATGTCGAATCCGACCACGCCCTTGTCGCGGAATCTGATTGCCAGCTCGGCGATCTCACGCGACCGGGCCGCGTGGCGCATCGCGGTGACCAGGCAACGCACGGTGATTGTGCGACCCGCGGCCGCGGCTGCCTTCTCCCCGTCGGCGAACCCGGCCAGGACCGCATCGACGACGTCGTCGAGCGACAGGCCGCGGTCGATGTGCAGCTCGGGGGCGAACCGGACCTCGGCGTACACCACGTTGTCGGCGGCCAGATCCTCCACGCACTCGTGGGCGACCCGGTGCAACGCCTCAGGGGTCTGCATGACGCCGACGGTGTGGGCGAACGGTTCCAGGTAGCGCTCCAGCGAGCCGCTGTGGGCGGCGGTGCGGAAGAACGTGGCCAGCTCGTCGACCTCGGTGGCGGGAAGCTCTTCGTACCCGAGCTCACCGGCCAGCTCCAGCACGGTGGCCGGACGCAGCCCACCGTCGAGGTGGTCGTGCAGCAGGGCCTTGGGCGCGTGCTGAATCTTGTCCAAGGTCAGCGGGGTGCTCATGCCCCCATCATCCCTCGGCACCGCAGCCGTGGGTGCCCGTCAGACGATTCGGTCGATGACCAGGGGCCGCTGCACCGGTGCCGAGTCGTCGACCGACCAGGCGCCGTCGAGCTCGGCGAGCGCGCCGGCCAGCCGCTCCGCGGTCTCGGTGTAGAGGGTGAACAGCGTCTCTCCGGCGGCCACGGGCTCCCCCGGCTTGCGGTGAATCCGCACCCCCGCGCCCAGCTGTACTGGCTCCCCCGGCTGCGCGCGACCCGCACCCAAGCGCCACGCCGCCATCGCCACGCCCATGGCCTCGATGTCACCCATGATGCCGCCGTGCGGGGCCGTCACGGTCTCGGTGGCCGTCCCGATCGGCAGCGGGCGGCTCAGCTCCCCGCCCTGGGCTGCCACCAGCGCCCGGAACCGATCCATCGCGGTGCCGTCACGCAGCGTCTGAGCCGGGTCGGCGCCGTCGACGCCGGCGGCGTCGAGCATCTCGGCCGCCAGCGTCAGCGTCAGCTCGACCACGTCGGCCGGGCCGCCGCCGGCCAGCACCTCCAGCGATTCGGCCACCTCCACGGAGTTACCGACGGCGCAGCCCAGCGGGCAGTTCATGTCGGTGAGCAGGGCCCGCGTCGGGACCCCGTCGGCATTCCCGAGGTCGACCATGATCCGCGCCAGCTCCCGGGCGTCGGCCTCGGTCTTCAGGAACGCACCCCGGCCGACTTTGACGTCGAGCACCAAGGACCGGGCACCCTCGGCGAGCTTCTTGCTCATCACCGAACTGGCGATCAGGGGCGTCGAGTCGACGGTGGACGTGATATCCCGCAGGGCATAGATCTTGCGATCGGCCGGAGCCAGCTCACCGGCGGCGAAGATCGCTCCGCCGATATCGGAAAGTTGCTGGCGGATACGGTCTTTGGACAGCTCCGCGGTGAACCCGGCGATCGATTCCAGCTTGTCGAGCGTGCCACCGGTATGCCCCAGCCCGCGGCCGGATGCCTGCGGAACGCTGCCCCCGCAAGCCATTACGACCGGCAGCAGCGGGATGGTGATCTTGTCGCCGACCCCGCCGGTGGAGTGTTTGTCGACGAGGGCGAGCGGCTTTCCCTCACGACGTAGATCGGTGAAATCGAACCGCTCCCCGGAAGAGACCATGGCGGCGGTCCAGCGGGTGGTCTCGGTCACCGTCATCCCGTTGAGGAAGATCGCCATCAACAGGGCCGACATCTGCTCGTCGGCCACCCGTCCGTGGGTGTAGCCGTCGATCACCCAGTCGATGGCGGCGTCGGACAGCACACCGCCGTCCCGTTTGGTCCGAATGACAGACGGCGCGTCGAAAGGCATGGCCGTCAACCTACTCGTCGGTAACCGGAGTTGTTGGACCACTTGGCCTTACCGACGTTCCAGATCCTGCGGGCCGAAGGCGTCGGGCAGCAGCTCGGCCAGTGGCCGCGGGCCACTGGGATGGTCGACGAGCATCCCCGGCCCGCCGTGTTCCAGCAACACCTGACGGCACCGTCCGCAGGGCATGAGCAGGGCGCCATCCGGGCCCACACACGACAACGCGACGAGCCTTCCACCCCCTTGCGAATGCAAGGCGCAGACCACAGCGCACTCGGCACAGAGACCTAGGCCATATGAGACATTCTCCACATTGCAACCGGCCACCACGCGACCATCGTCGACGAGAGCGGCGGCGCCCACCGGAAATCCGGAATACGGCGCGTAAGCCCGCCCGGAAACGTCAATTGCCTTGTCACGCAATAACTTCCAGTCGACATTCGCCGTCATACGGGCATCCCCCACATAGGTTCTGAATGCATTCCGAAACCCCCGTTCGCGGCTCTCGCATTAAGATAGGTAAGCCTAACTTTTGCCTGTTCAGTGGGCCGAACAGGTCAACCGTAATTCGTTCGCCACTACAAATGGGTTTAGAGTCGCCCCGAGGTTTGGGGCTAATCCTGAGCAGTCCCAGACGTCCCACCGATGGCGTTGGAGGGCCCGATGAGTACTCAGACGGAGGTACCGGCTCCGCAACCCAGGAAAGCACGACGGCGCACCCTTTATCGCGGTGATCCGGGAATGTGGTCCTGGGTGCTGCACCGTATTACCGGTGCCACGATCTTCTTCTTCCTGTTCGTACACGTCCTAGACACCGCGTTGGTCCGCGTCAGCCCGCAGGCCTACAACGAGGTCATCGAGACGTACAAGACCCCCATCGTCGGATTGATGGAGATGGGCCTGGTCGCCGCCGTGCTGTTCCACGCACTCAACGGCATCCGCGTCATCCTCATCGACTTCTGGCAGCAGGGTCCCCGCTACCAGCGGCAGATGCTCGCGGTCGCCGTCGGCGTCTTTGCCGTGGTTCTCATCGCCGCACTAGGAGTTCTCGGTATGCACATGGTGGAGCGGTTCCTGTGAGCGCGCCAGGAGCAGGTGAGTCGCGGCTCGGCCGCCCCGCACCGGTGATGGAACGCGAACACGACCGGCCGGCTGCGCTGGACCACCCGCGCGCGCCCCGTCGTCCCCGCGGTATCCCGTACTTCGAAAAGTACGCGTGGCTGTTCATGCGGTTCTCGGGTGTCGCCCTGGTCTTCCTGGCCCTGGGCCACCTGTTCATCATGCTGATGTGGTCCGACGGTGTTTACCGCATCGACTTCAACTATGTCGCGCAGCGGTGGGCCTCGCCGTTCTGGCAGATCTGGGACATGGCCCTGCTGTGGCTGGCGATGATCCACGGGGCCAACGGCCTGCGGACCATCATCGGCGACTACGCCCGTAAGAACACCACGAAGTTCTGGCTGAATTCGCTGTTGCTGCTGGCCACAGGGTTCACCCTGGTTCTGGGCACCTACGTCTTGGTCACCTTCGACCCGAATATTGGGAGCTGACCCATGATTCAGGAACATCGCTACGACGTCGTCATCGTCGGCGCGGGCGGCGCCGGCATGCGCGCAGCCGTCGAGGCCGGTCCGCGCGTCCGCACCGCCGTGCTGACCAAGCTGTACCCGACGCGTTCGCACACCGGCGCAGCCCAGGGCGGCATGTGCGCCGCGCTGGCCAACGTCGAAGAGGACAACTGGGAATGGCACACCTTCGACACCGTCAAGGGTGGCGATTACCTCGCTGACCAGGACGCCGTCGAGATCATGGCCAAGGAGGCCATCGACGCGGTGCTGGACCTGGAGAAGATGGGGATGCCGTTCAACCGCACCCCCGAGGGCCGCATCGACCAGCGCCGCTTCGGCGGGCACACCCGCGACCACGGCAAAGCCCCGGTGCGCCGGGCCTGCTACGCCGCGGACCGCACCGGCCACATGATCCTGCAGACGCTGTACCAAAACTGCGTCAAGCACGACGTGGAGTTCTTCAACGAGTTCTACGCCCTGGACATCGCGCTGACCGAGACCCCGGCCGGCCCGGTGGCCACCGGCGTCATCGCCTACGAGCTGGCCACCGGCGACATCCACATCTTCCACGCCAAGGCGATCGTCTTCGCCACCGGCGGGTCCGGCCGGATGTACAAGACCACCTCCAACGCCCACACCCTGACCGGTGACGGCCTGGGCATCATCTTCCGCAAGGGACTTCCCTTGGAGGACATGGAGTTCCACCAGTTCCACCCGACCGGTCTGGCCGGCCTGGGCATCCTGATCTCCGAAGCCGTGCGCGGTGAGGGCGGCCGGTTGCTCAACGGCGAGGGCGAGCGGTTCATGGAGCGCTACGCGCCGACGATCGTCGACCTCGCGCCGCGTGACATCGTGGCCCGGTCGATGGTGCTGGAGGTGCTCGAAGGCCGCGGCGCCGGACCGAACAAGGACTACGTCTACATCGACGTGCGTCACCTCGGCGAGGACGTGCTGGAGGCCAAGCTTCCCGACATCACCGAGTTCGCCCGTACCTACCTGGGCGTGGACCCGGTCACCGAGCTGGTGCCGGTGTACCCGACCTGTCACTACGTCATGGGCGGCATTCCCACCACGGTCCACGGCCAGGTGCTGCGCGACAACACCAACGTCATCCCCGGCCTGTACGCCGCGGGTGAGTGCGCCTGCGTCTCGGTGCACGGCGCCAACCGCCTGGGCACCAACTCGCTGCTGGACATCAACGTGTTCGGCCGTCGTGCCGGCATCGCCGCCGCCGAGTACGCCGCCAACCACAACCACGTCGACCTGCCGGAGAACCCGGCCGACATGGTGGTCGGCTGGGTCGGCGACATCCTCTCCGAGCACGGCAACGAGCGCGTCGCCGACATCCGCACTGCCCTGCAGCAGTCGATGGACAACAACGCGGCCGTGTTCCGCACCGAGGAGACGCTCAAGCAGGCGCTGACCGACATCCACGCCCTCAAGGAGCGCTACGCCCGAATCACCGTGCACGACAAGGGCAAACGCTACAACAGCGACCTGCTGGAGGCCATCGAACTGGGCTTCCTGCTGGAACTGGCCGAGGTGACCGTGGTCGGTGCGCTCAACCGCAAGGAGTCCCGCGGCGGCCACGCGCGTGAGGACTACCCGAACCGCGACGACACCAACTACCTGCGCCACACCATGGCGTACAAGGAAGGCCCCGGGCTGCTCGCCGACATCCGGCTGGACTACAAGCCCGTGGTCCAGACCCGGTACGAGCCGATGGAACGGAAGTACTAGCAATGGCACCTGTCGCAGAAGTTGTAGATAAGCCCGAAGCCGGCGATCCGCCCCTGCCCCCCGTGCCCGAGGGCGCGGTCATGGTGACGCTGAAGATCGCCCGGTTCGACCCCGAAAACCCCGACGCCGCCGGCTGGCAGAGTTTCCGGGTGCCGTGCCTGCCCTCAGACCGGCTGCTGAACCTGCTGCTGTACGTGAAGGGCTACCTGGACGGCACGCTGACGTTCCGTCGGTCCTGCGCCCACGGAGTGTGCGGTAGCGACGCCATGCGGATCAACGGTGTGAACCGGCTGGCCTGCAAGGTGCTGATGCGCGACATGCTGCCCAAGAACCCCAAGAAGCAGCTGACCATCACCATCGAGCCGATCCGCGGCCTGCCCGTGGAGAAGGACCTGGTGGTGGACATGGAGCCGTTCTTCGACGCCTACCGCGCCGTCAAGCCGTTCCTGATCACCAGCGGAAACCCGCCCACCAAGGAGCGCATCCAGAGCGCCACCGACCGGGCCCGTTACGACGACACCACCAAGTGCATCCTGTGCGCCTGCTGCACCACCTCGTGCCCGGTGTATTGGAGCGAGGGGTCGTACTTCGGCCCAGCCGCGATCGTCAACGCGCACCGGTTCATCTTCGACTCACGTGACGAGGCGGCCGCCGAGCGTTTGGACATCCTCAACGAGGTCGACGGTGTGTGGCGTTGCCGCACCACGTTCAACTGCACCGAGGCGTGCCCGCGTGGCATCCAGGTGACCCAGGCGATCCAGGAGGTCAAGCGCGCGCTGATGTTCGCGCGTTAGATCTTCGATGTTCCGCCGAGTGTGAAGACGATCGCGAGATTTCTCGAAAATCTCGCGATCGTCTTCACGTTGGGCATCAGAAGGGGGCGCCGGCATCCCGGAGGGCTTGGCGGGTGCGGTCGATGATGATGCGTTGGCGGTGACGCAGCAGATCAGCGCCGACGCGAACGATGCGCCAGCCGAGTTCGCGGTACTGGGCATCCTGATCGATGTCCTTGGTGCGCTGTCGCGGATCGGTCCAGTGGTGAATGCCGTCGTACTGCACGCCGACCTTCCATTCCGGCCAACCCATGTCGATGCGGCCGATCCACGTATATCCGTCGAACACGTTGATCTGGGTCTTGGTCGGGCGCATGCCCGCTTTCGTGTACACCAGTCGGAGCCGGGTTTCCTGCGGTGATTCGGCGCCATAGTCGGCAAGATCCAACACCTTCCGCAACTGCACGCAGCGCAGGTCAGTACGGTTCCATCGCCCGCCAGTGTGAACATGATGGTCAGAAATCTCGGAATTTCGCCATTATGTACACACTCGGCGTCACAAACTCAGCGGCCATCTCGTCTACTGGATATGACCGAGACAAAAACACGAATCGCTCCCGTCACCCCCAAACAAGCCGGCCTGTTGACCCGTGCCATGTACTGGTTCGCCAAGCGTCAGTTCGGTGAGGTGCCCGAACCGTTCACCGTGGCGGCACACCACCCGCGTCTACTGGTCGCCAACGCGGCACACGAAATGCTGTTGAAGAGTGGCTCGAAGAAGCTGCCGGCCAGCGTCCGGGAGCTCGCGGTGTTCTGGACCGCCCGCACCGTCGGCTGCTCGTGGTGCGTGGACTTCGGCTCCATGCTGATGCGGCTGGACAACCTCGACATGGAGCGCCTCAAGTCGATCGACGACTATGCCAGCTCGCCACTGTTCACCGACGACGAGCGAGCCGCGATCAGCTACGCCAATGCCATGACCACCGATCCGCACACCGTCACCGACGAGCAGGTGGCCGACCTGCAACGCCGCTTCGGCGACGACGGCGTGATCGAGTTGACCTACCAGATCGGGGTGGAGAACATGCGGGCCCGGATGTATTCGGCGCTGGGCATCACCGAGCAGGGGTTCAACTCCGGGGATGCGTGCCGGGTTCCCTGGGCGTGATCTCGATGTACGCCATGGGCACACCGAGCGTTTGACTGCCGGCATCCAGGCTGCGCTCGAACAACTTCATCGGCAGACTCCAGTTGGCCGCGATCACCGACTCGGCGTGCGCATGTTCGGATTCGTCGAGGATGCGGGCCACACCGGCCACCACCGGACCGCTGGGCTTGCCGCGCAGATTGCACGCCACGACGAGGACGTGCGGGTTGTTCCGAATGCGCCTGACCTTGGCGGTCGACGCATCGGTGCGGACGTAGAGCTTGCCCGGACCGGCGAGGTCGATGCCGTGGTTGATCGGGCTGGGCACCGGCTCCCCCGAACGTCGGTACGTCACCAACACGATCTGGCGGTGGTTCTCGAACCCGGCGAAATCCGACCCGGTCGCCGGGCCGATGTCGAAGGCGTCACGGTGACGCATCTTGTCCATGCCGCGGAACATCATCCGGCTGAAGGTTTGGGCCAGGGTTCCGGGCTCGTTCGGCATCACCGGGCACCTCGCAACGGGGATCCGGTGAACTTGTCCGGGTTGGCGATGTCCCATACCGCGCAGACCAAGCCGTCGCGGACGGTGAATATCGTGACCCGCGGCATCATCTCGGGGTAGCCGTCACCGGCGGGTGCGCCTGTCGTGTAGACGCCCAGCTGGCCGTTGACAAGCGCAAATTGACTGCCCGCCAACCAATTCGGGCCGTACTTCTGGGCCAGTCCGAGGATGAAGCGGGCCACCTTGTCCGGTCCGTGGATGACGCGGGCAGCGGTCGGGGCGCGCCGGTTCGAATCGCCGGTGAACGTCACGTCGGGATGCAGCAACCGGACGACGGCGTCGAGCTCCCCCGACGCCAGGGCGGCCATCAGCTCGCCCGCAACCTGGTTGTGCACATCGTCGGACGACGACGGCGGTGGGTTGTCGGAGACTGCGCGGCGGGCCCGCGAGGCCAACTGGCGGGCCGAGGCGTCGCTGACTCCGAGCACGCGGGCGATTTCGCCGAAGGGCAGGCCGAAACCGTCGTGCAACACGAACGCCACCCGCTGATCGGGCGTGAGCCGTTCGAGCACCACCATCGCGGCGAACCGCGCGTCCTCGCCTGCCACCACCGCGTTGAGCGGATCGTTCGCATCTAGCCCGGTCACGACAGGCTCGGGCAGCCATTCGCCGTAATAGGCCTCGCGTCGATGGGCCGCAGAACGCAGCCGGTCCAGCCCCAACCGGCTCACCACGGTGGTCAGCCAGGCGCGTAGGTCGGCGATCGCACTCTTATTGTCGTGCCAGCGCAACCAGGCGTCCTGGACGATGTCTTCGGCATCGGCATAGGTACCCGTCAACCGATAGGCGACCGCCAACAGGTGCGGCCGCAGCGCCTCGAACTCGTCGGTGCGCGCCGCAGTGGTCACAGACCAAGCTTAATCCCGCCGAGCGTGACCGCGGCACACTGCGGTCAGCGCTTGTTGAATACCGTTCGGTGCCAGCCCTTTTCGACCACACCGGTGATGTCGCTCATCACGTGCTTGATGGCGAGGTACTCCTCGAACGAGTAGTCGCTCATGTCCTTGCCGAAGCCGGACGCGCCGACGCCGCCGTGGGGCATCTCGCTGATGATCGGGATGTGGTCGTTGATCCACACGCATCCGGCGTTGATCTCGCGTGAAGCCCGCTGCGCGCGGTACACATCGCGGGTCCAGGCCGAGGCGGCCAAGCCATAGTCGGTGTCGTTGGCCTGCCGGATCGCATCGTCGTCATCGGTGAACGACCGCACCGTCAGCACCGGGCCGAAGATCTCGTCGCGGTACACCTCGGAGGTCTCCGCGACATCGGCGATGAGGGTGGGACGGTAGAACGCGCCAGGCAGATCAGGAACCACGCCGCCGGTGACGACACGGCCGCCCTGCTGGGGTGCCCGGGCCACCATGCCCGCCACCTTGTCGCGGTGCGCGAAGGAGATGAGCGGCCCGAGGTCGGTGTCGGGATCGTGCGGGTCGCCGACGACGATCTTGCTCATCACCTCTGCCACGCCGGCGACAAAGTCGTCGTAGAGATCGCGAGCGACGATCGCCCTGGTGGCCGCGGTGCAGTCCTGGCCGGTGTTGATCAGGGAAGCGGCCACGGCTCCCTGAATGGCAGCGTCCAGATCGGCGTCGTCGAACACCACGAACGGCGCCTTGCCGCCCAGTTCGAGCTGGGTGCGGTGACCGTGGGTGGCTGCGGCGGCCATCACCTTGCGGCCGACGGCAGTCGACCCGGTGAAGGTCACGACGTCAACGTCACGGTGTGCGGCCAGGGCCGTTCCCACGTCGGCGCCACCGCCGGTGACCACGTTGAACACGCCGTCGGGCAGACCGGCCTCGGTGGCCAGCCGGGCCAGCGTGAGAGTGGTCAGTGGGGTGACCTCGGCGGGCTTGATGACGACCGAACAGCCGGCGGCCAGCGCCGGGATGACCTTCCACACCGCCATCTGCAGCGGGTAGTTCCACGGGGTGATGGTCGCGACCACGCCGACGGCCTCACGCCGGATGCTGGAGGTGTGGTCGCCTGAGTACTCAGCGGTGGCCTTGCCTTCCAGGCGACGGGCGGCACCGGCGAAAAAGTCGATGTTGTCGATGCTGCCGGGCACGTCGAACTCGGTGGCCAGCCGCACCGGCTTGCCGGTCTGGCTGACCTCCTCGGCGATCAGTTGATCGGCGTGCTCGTCGGCGAGCTTGGCGAGTTTGGCCACTACTGCTGACCGTTCGGCCGGAGCGGCCTTCGCCCAGCCGGGGAATGCCTTACGTGCAGAGGCGACAGCGGCATCCACATCGGCCTCAGTGGCCAAGGAGTAGTCAACGACAGCCTGGCCGGAGGCCGGGTCGATGATCTGGTGGATGGGTCCGGCCGTCGCCACCGGTGCGCCGTCGATCCAACTGCTCGTCACATTCACTGCCACACTCATGGGGCCCCACGGTAACCGAAGACATGAACGTTCTCTACGCAATCCCGTGTCACACCCGGGTTGCGACGAAGGATTTCATTGATTCAGTTGCCGCAAACAACGGATTCCGTGCACAATCGGTGGATGACCAACCCTGAGGGCGCTGACCTTCAGCCCGTGCCGCTGCGGGTGAACAATTCTCGCACCGCCTTTCAGCTCGATGATCTGTCGAAGGCGATCATCGAGAAACTCCAAGCCGACGGACGCCGCTCGTACGCCGGAATCGGTAAGGCCGTGGGACTGTCGGAGGCCGCGGTGCGGCAGCGCGTGCAGCGCATGGTCGACGCCGGGGTCATGCAGATCGTCGCGGTGACCGATCCACTGCAACTCGGCTTCGCGCGGCAGGCCATGATCGGCATCCGCTGCACCGGAGACACGCTCAAGTTGGCCGAAAAGCTGTCGGCCCTCGAAGCGGTGGACTATGTCGTCCTGACGGCCGGATCGTTCGACGCGATCGTCGAGGTGGTGTGTGAGGACGACGACAGCCTGCTCGAACTTCTCAACACCGAGATCCGGTCCCTGCCCGGAGTGATCACCACCGAAACCCTCGTTTACCTCAAACTCGTCAAGCAGCAATACAACTGGGGAACCCGATGACCAACACGGAGACAACCGATCTGGGCGCCAAGGCCAATCGCCACCTGTGGGGCCACTTCGCCCGGCACGGCGAGGGCATCACCCCGCCCATCATCACCCGCGGCGAGGGCGTGCGCATCTTCGACGACACGGGCAAGAGCTACATCGACGGGTTGAGCGGCCTGTTCGTCGTGCAGGTCGGCCACGGCCGAGCCGAGTTGGCCGAAGCCGCAGCCAAACAGGCCGAGAAGCTGTCGTTCTTCCCGCTGTGGTCCTACGCCACACCGCCGGCCATCGAACTGGCCGAACGCGTCGCCAATTACGCGCCGGGCGACCTGAACCGGGTGTTCTTCACCACCGGCGGCGGCGAGGCCGTCGAGAGCGCCTGGAAGCTGGCCAAGCAATACTTCAAGCTGACCGGCAAACCCGGTAAGCACAAAGTGGTTTCACGTGCGATCGCCTACCACGGCACCCCGCAGGGCGCGCTGGCGATCACCGGAATCCCGGCCTTCAAGGCGCCGTTCGAGCCGCTGACCCCCGGCGGCTTCCGCGCGCCGAACACCAACTTCTACCGCGCACCGGCCGAATACGCGCATGACGAAAAGGTTTTCGGTCGCTACTGCGCCGACCGCATCGCCGAGGCCATCGAGTTCGAGGGCCCCGACACCGTGGCCGCAGTGTTCCTGGAACCGGTGCAGAACGCGGGCGGCTGCTTCCCACCACCACCCGGCTACTTCGAGCGGGTGCGCGAGATCTGCGACTCCTACGACGTGCTGCTGGTGTCCGACGAGGTGATCTGCGCCTACGGCCGCATCGGATCGATGTTCGCCTGCGACGACTTCGGTTACGTGCCGGACATCATCACCAGCGCCAAGGGCCTGACTTCGGGTTACTCGCCGCTGGGGGCGATGGTGGCCAGCGATCGGCTGTTCGAGCCGTTCAACGACGGCAAGACAGTCTTCGGCCACGGCTATACCTTTGGCGGACATCCGGTTTCGGCCGCGGTGGCGATGGCCAACCTCGACATCTTCGAGCGCGAGGGGCTCAACGACCACGTCAAGGAGAACGCCCCGGCGTTCCGGTCCACCTTGGAAAAGCTCTACGACCTGCCGATCGTCGGCGACGTCCGCGGTGAGGGATTCTTCTACGGCATCGAGCTGGTCAAAGATAAAACGAGCAAGGCCACGTTTGATGACGAAGAGTCCGAGCGGCTGCTGCGCGGCTTCCTCACCCCGGCATTGTGGGAGGCCGGGCTGTACTGCCGCGCCGACGACCGGGGCGACCCGGTGATCCAGCTGGCCCCGCCGCTGATCAGCGGGCAGGCCGAGTTCGACGCGATCTACGAGATCCTGCACGGCGTGCTCACCGAGGCCGGCAAGCTGCTCTGATTCGCTACCGGAATAGCGATTCGGCGGCAGACTGACTGCGTGCCACGCAAACCGCCGATCGATCCGATCCGTTGGACACCACCATCGATCGATCCGCTACCGGACTTCGGGCCGGCCGAGCTCACCATCGTCCCGATGCCCGGCCACGGGCCCGAGGACGTCGTCGTCGACGCCTCCGGGCAGCTGTGGACCGGTTTGGAGGACGGTCGCATCGTGCGGGTCTCCCCCGCCGGTGACACGACCGTCGTCACCACTACCGGCGGGCGGCCGCTGGGCCTGCACGTCGCCCGCGACGGGCGGGTTTTGATCTGTGACAGCCACCGCGGGCTGCTGGCGTTGGATCCTGACTCCGGCGCGTTGACGACGCTGGTCGAGTCCGTGGCCGGCCGGCCCTTGAGGTTTTGCTCCAATGTGACCGAGACTGCCGACGGCACAATCTATTTTACCGAGTCGACCAGCCAGTTCCATTACGAGCATTTCGCCGGTGCGGTCATGGAGGCCCGTGGGCGGGGCAGCTTGTTCCGGCTCGGCACCGACGGCACGGTCACCACACTCGTCGACGGCCTGTACTTCGCCAACGGCCTGACCGCCACCGCCGACGAATCGGCGTTGGTGTTCGCCGAAACCCAGGGCCGGCGGTTGTCGAAGTACTGGCTCAGTGGGCCGCAGGCCGGGACGGTGACGCCCCTGGCAGTGCATCTGCCGGGGTATCCGGACAACATCTCCACCGGTGGCGACGGCCGGATCTGGGTGGCGATGGTCTCCCCGCCGAACGCCGCCGCCGAGGCCCTCGCACCACGGGCCCCGGTGATCCGAAGGCTCTTGTGGCGGTTACCCGATCGGCTCCAGCCAAAGATCCGGCCGCACGTATGGGTGCTGGCTTTCGACCCTGGCTCCGGCGACGTGCTCACCGGAATTCAGGCCACCCGTCCGGACTTCGGCACCGTCACCGGCCTGGTGGAATCGGCGGGCAAGTTGTGGATGTCGACGATCGCCTTCCCGGCGTTGGCGTATGCCGACGTTCCGGGTGTGCGTTAGCGCAGTTTTAACACCAGTCACACCAGCCACAGCGTGGCAAACCGCAAACGGCGTCGACGTGGCCTAATCTTCGGACACGATGGCGACCTTGCAGAAGACGACCCGGCGCGTGGTGTCCGCGTTCGCGGCACTGGCGATGCTGACCGCACCCCTGATGACGGCCGGTGCGGCCAACGCCGATCCGGCCGTGGACTGCCCGTACCGGGTGACGACCCCGCCGGCCGTGGACGCCTCAGAGGTTCCCAAGCCGGGCGATCCAACCCCCGGCCCGCTCCCGGTGCCCACCAAGACAATTGGTGGTGAGGCGCTGTCGAGCTGTGGCGTGATCACTGCGCCCGACACCCCGCAACTGCCCAACGATGTCTCGGCCGAGGCCTGGCTGGTCGCCGATCTGGACAGCGGCGACATCATCGCCGCGCGCGATCCGCACGGCCGGCACCGCCCGGCCAGCATCATCAAGGTGCTGGTGGCCACCGCCGCGCTCAACGAACTCAACCTCAACAAGCTGGTCGCCGGCACCCAGGAGGACGCCAACTCCGAAGGCACCCGCGTCGGCGTCGGCCCCGGCGGCCAGTACACGATCAACGATCTGTTGCACGGTCTGCTGATGCACTCCGGCAACGACGCTGCGCACGCGCTGGCGGTGCAGTTGGGCGGGATGGACCCGGCGTTGCAGAAGCTCAACATCTTGGCCGGCAAGCTCGGCGGCCGCGACACCCGGGCCGCCACGCCCTCGGGTCTGGACGGCCCGGGCATGAGCACCTCGGCTTACGACATCGGCCTGTTCTACCGGTATGCCTGGCAGAACCCGGTCTTCGCCGACATCGTGCGGACCCAGAGCTACGACTTCCCCGGCCGCGACGGCAACGCGTCCTACCCCGTCGAGAACGACAACAAGCTGCTCTACAACTACCCGGGCGCCCTCGGCGGCAAGACCGGGTACACCGACGACGCGGGCCAGACCTTCGTCGGCGCAGCCGAACGCGACGGCCGCCGCCTGGTGGCAGTTCTCATGAAAGGCACCCGGGTGCCGATCGCCCCATGGGAGCAGGCTGCCCATCTGCTCGACTACGGTTTCGCCACCCCACCGGGAACCAAGATCGGCACGCTCGTCGACCCGGACGCGTCACTCAAGCCCAAGCCGGCCGAGCCCGATGCCGCCGCGGCGCAGGCGGCGTCGGTGCTACCGCCCGCCGATGCCCTGCCGGTCCGGGTGGGCGTCGCGGTGGTCGGCGCTCTCATCGTGTTCATGCTGATGATGGGCGCGCGGTCGCTGAATCGCCGCACCATCCGGTGACGTTCCAGCCTGTCAGCGCAAACACCCAGCAATCAATCATGAATTTGCCGATTCGGCTGACAATTAATTGCCGCTCGAGTTGAATACTCCTCGAGCCTGCCAAACCGCCGCCGCTCTAGACGGTTTGGCAGGCTCATCAATGCCAGCGTGCCAGCAGCTCCGTAGCGCCCCCTGTCAGCGACTTCACGATTTCGGCAACCGTTTCGGAGCGTTGGACGGCCCCGACTCCCTGCCCCGCGTTGACCGGCGAGCCGGCCAACACCCGCTCAGGGATGCTGCTCGGCCACCGATAGCCCGCAGCAAGATCGTATTCGCTGGTCAACTCGGTAGCGTCGCCGTCGGCAGCGATGAGAGCCGTGCGCGCCGGGTCCGGGGTGAGCGACTCGGCACAGGCGGCGAACGCCGTGCCGACCCAGACCGCGGCCGCGCCGGCCGCCAACACCGCGGCCACCGCCCGGGCCGAGGAGACCCCGCCGGCAGCCAGCACCGGCACGTCGACGGCATCGAGCACATCGGCCAGCAGCGGCAGGGTACCCACCGTCGGCTCACCATGACCGCCGCCCTCGGCACCCCGGGCCACCACCACGTCGACGCCGGCGTCGACCGCGCGCCGGGCCGCGTCGAGTGTGGCCACCTGGGTCGTCACCGTCAGGCCCGCATCGTGGGCCCGGCGGACCCACGCCCAATCGTCGCCGAAACTCACGCTCAGCAGCGCCGGCCGGGCCGCCACCGCGACGTCGAACAGCTCGGGCCGGTCCTGAACCACCCAGTGCACCAAGCCGATTCCGAATCGGGACCCCTCGACGTGGGCCAGCTCGGTCCGCAATTGCTCGGCGGTGGCCGAACTGCCCATCCCGACCATGCCCAGACCGCCCGCCGCAGAGACCGCGGCGGCCAGCCGACCCCCGGCCGCTCCGCCCATCGGCGCGTTGACGATCGGAACGTTGATGCCCATGGACCGCGACCACGTGGTTGCCAAGCTCACAGCCTGCAATGTTACGTCGTTGTTACAATGGTTTTCGCCAGCACCTGGCACCGGACGAGGCACACCCGTACCCGGACAGCGACAAGACGGGATGTTTGGAGGTGTCTCATGGCCTGGTTGATTCTCGTCGTCTCAGGTGTCTTGGAAGCGGTCTGGGCGACCGCATTGAGCAAGACCGAGGGCTTCACCCGCCTGGCGCCATCGGTGGTATTCGGTGTGGCACTACTGTTCTCGATGATCGGGCTGGCCATCGCCATGCGAACCCTGCCTCCCGGCACCAGCTATGCGGTGTGGGTAGGCATCGGGGCGGTGCTCACCGTCGGATACGCGATGCTCACCGGCGCCGAGTCCGCATCGGTGGTCAAGGTATTGCTGATGCTCGGTGTCGTGGGCTGCATCGTGGGCCTCAAGGCCGTCAGCCACTAACGACGCAGCAGCCGCGAAAGACCCAGCGCACCAATTGCTCCCGCCGCTGCAGCGGCCAGGACACCGGGCGCGCCCAGCCCCTCGCGGACTTGCACACGGGTGACGATCTGGGCCGGGTCGGGCGGAAGCACCGGCGCCTCGGCCAGGCTCTCTCTGGACGTCGCCGCCCAGGCGGTCGCGAACAGGATCAGCCGCGCGGTGACATAGGCGAACACCATCAAGCCCAACACCGGGCCGAATGTCGCCCCGGCGGGTCCGTTGATCACCGATTGCAGGTAGATCGAGGCCACCTGCTTGAAGATCTCGAAGCCTACGGCAGCCAGCAAGCCGGCCCGGATCGACCGACGGAACGGTACCGGCTCGCGCGGTAACCGGGAGATGATCCAGGTGAACAACAGCCACGAGATCGCGACGGACACGCTGATCGAGATGACCCGCAGCCCGCCGCCGAGTACCGCACCGTCGTGAAGGCCGATCCAGCGCAACACCTTTCGCATCAGGGCGGGGTCGCCGAGGACGGTCAGACCGATGGTGATCACCATCGCCAAGAACGCCGACACCAAGGCGAACAGATCGGAGAGCTTGTTGCCGACGAAGTTGGACTCGGCGTGTTGCTCCCACATTTGGCTGAGCGCCTGGCGCAGGTTGGACATCCATCCCAGCCCGGCCCACACCGCCGTCGCCAACCCGATCACGCCGACCGTGCCACGCGAGGCGATTGCCGAATCCATCAGCGTCACCAGTTGCTGACCGAGGTCGCCCGACACCGCATCACGGATGCGGTCCTCGATCTGGTCGAGCAGATCGCGTCGCCGAGCCAGCAGGAAACCGCCCGCAGCGAAACCGACCATCAACAACGGGAACAGCGCGAAGATCGTGAAGTACGTGATGCCTGCGGCGTAGAAGTTGCCGTTGCAGTCGTTGTAGCGCTCCTGCGCCCGCATGACATGGTCGAACCAGGGAAAGCGCGCGCGCACCCGGGCCAGCATTCCGGGCTTCTCCGGCTCGTCCACCGCCAACCCCTCCCCTGGCACCTATGGTGTTTGCTGGAGAAACCCTATCCTGTCGTAAACCCGCGCGAGGGTATTGCCGGCGACCTCTCGGGCGTGTTCGGCCCCGGCCGCCAGAACCGACTGGAGCTCAGCCGGGTCTGCCAGCAATTCGTCCACCCGGGTCTTGATCGGAGTGACGAACTCGACGACAGCCTCGGCCGTCTCCTTCTTCAGGTCTCCGTAGCCACGGCCGGCATAGCCTTCGACCAGCTTGCCGATATCGGCACCGGTGACCGCGGACTGGATGGTCAACAGGTTCGAGATGCCGGGCTTGGCCTCGGCGTCGAACCGGATTTCCCGCTCACTGTCGGTCACCGCCGAGCGAATCTTCTTGGCCGTGGCCTTTGGATCGTCGAGCAGGCTGATCAGCCCGGCGTCACTGGCCGCCGACTTGCTCATCTTCGCCGACGGGTCCTGCAGGTCGTAGATCTTGGCCGTCGCCTTCGGGATCATCGCCTCGGGGACGACGAACGTCTCCGGGAACCGGGCGTTGAACCGCTGCGCCAGGTCGCGGGCCAGCTCCAGGTGCTGGCGCTGATCCTCCCCCACCGGGACCAGATCGGTGTCGTACAGCAGTACGTCGGCGGCCATCAGCACCGGATAGGTGAACAACCCGACGGTAGTGGCGTCCGCGCCCTGCTTCTGCGACTTGTCCTTGAACTGCGTCATCCGCGAGGCCTGGCCGAAACCGGTGAAACAGCCCAGCACCCAAGCCAATTGGCTGTGCTCGGGCACGTGGCTCTGGACGAACACGGTGCTGCGGGCCGGGTCGATGCCCAGCGCCAGGTACTGCGCGGCGGTCACCAGGGTGCGCCGGCGTAAGGTTTCGGGATCCTGCGGCACGGTGATGGCGTGCTGGTCGACGACACAGAAGAACGCCTCGTAACCGTCCTGCAGCTGCGCCCAGTGCGTGACGGCACCCAGCGCGTTGCCGAGGTGCAGGGAATCCGAGGTGGGCTGTGCGCCGGAGAACACGACGCTCTTGGTGGGGACGCTCATGATGGTTCGATCTTGTCACGCGACCTGAAGGGAACCGAACCGTGTCCAACCGCATCACCGCCGACCACGATCCGGCGGTGGCCGACATCACCCTGAGCAACGGCGTGACGTCAGTGTTCCTGTCGGTGCTACTGCTCAGCGGGTCAGACCTGGCCCGCGATGACCACCAGGTGGCCACCATCTGCTGGCTGGCCGATCGGGACGACTCGCTGGTCGGCCTCGGAACCGTCGGCTTCGACGTATCCGAGCTGGGCTGGACCGCCGCAGGCTTTGACGCCCAGAAACAGTTCCTGCTGCAGGTCGTGGACACTGCCGTGCACCGCCACCGCTGGGAGGTGCTGAGCTATCAGCCGGATGCCGCGTCGCTCATCGAGTACCTGACAGCGTTCCGGTCGATGATCGCGGCGTTTCCGGCCGATGCCTGCGGTGACGGAAGTTCCGGCGCCTCGGTCACGGCCGATGTGCGCGCCGATCGGGCGCAGTGCCCTCGTCACCGCGTCCTGCTGCACAACCGGTCCGACGATGACGCCGAGTGCTGCCTGATCTGCAATGACGAGCCGGTCGACTAACTGAACGCGACCGTCACCGGCGAGTGATCCGACCACCGCAACGCATATAGCTCGGCTCGGTCGACCCGCGCCGAGGTGGCCCGCGCCGCCAGCGTCGGGCTGGCCAGGTGGTAGTCGATGCGCCAGCCGGCGTCGTTGTCGAACGCCTTTCCGCGCCATGACCACCAGCTGTAGGGTCCGGCCACGTCGGGATGCAGCACCCGCACCACATCCACCCAACCGGTGCCCAACAACTCGGTGAGCCAGGCCCGTTCGCTGGGCAGGAAGCCGGCCTTCTTGAGGTTGCCCTTCCAGTTCTTGATGTCGTTCTCGGTGTGGGCGATATTCCAATCACCACACAGCACCGCGTCGTGGGCATGCAGCTCGGCCATCCGCGCCGCGAGGGTGGCCATGAACCGCTCCTTCTCCAGCTGACGGTCCGTCTCGGCCTCGCCGGTCGGTACGTACACGCTGGCCACGGTCACCCCGGCGGTGTCCACCTCGAGGTAGCGCCCGTGGGTCTCGAACTCGTCGGAGACCAGCAGCCGCGCCGCCTCGATGGGGTGACGGGACAACACGGCAACGCCGTTGCGCCCCTTCACATGCGGAACGGCCGAGGCCAGGTTCCAGCCATCGGCCAATGCCGGCGCCAGGGCATCGCTGAGCTGCTCGTCGTCGGCCCGGGTTTCCTGCAGACACACCACGTCAGCCTCGGTTTCCTTGAGCCAGGGCAGCAGACCGAGATTGTCGGTGGACCGCTGCTTGACCGCGGCGCGAATACCGTTGACGTTGATGGTGCTGACGGTCAGGGATGCCGGAGTTGCCACGGCCCAGACCCTACCGATGGGCAACGACAGCCCCCTTGCGGTACCGGCGGTATCACCTTAGGGTCGGGCGGCATGGCAGAACGTGCTCCCATTCATCTCGGCTCTGGCGAGCCGATCCTGCTGCTGCACCCATTCCTGCTGTCGCAGAGCGTCTGGAAATACGTCGCACCGCAGCTCGCCGCCACCGGCCGCTACGAGGTGTTCGCCCCGACCATGGCCGGCCACCACGGCGGTCCGCACGCGCCGCTGCTCCTCGACGTCGCGACGTTGGCCGACGATGTCGAGCGCCGGCTCGACGAAATCGGCTGGTGCACCGCCCACATCGTCGGCAATTCCCTGGGCGGCTGGGTCGCCTTCGAGCTGGAACGGCGCGGCCGGGCCCGCACGTTGACCGGCATCGCCCCCGCGGGCGGCTGGTCGATGCACACGCTGGCGAAGTACGAGATCATCGCCAAATTCATGGCCGCACTTCCGGTGGTCCTGACCACCGCGGTGCTGCGGCGGCAGTTGCTCAAACTGCCACTGACCAAGCAGATTTCATACGTAGCCGTGAGCGCGACACCCGACGTGCTCAACGACAGCGACCGCCGCGATCTGATCGACGACCTGGCACACTGCCCGGCCTACTTCAAACTCATGGTCAAGGCCTTGACCACCGCGGGCCTGATGGAGATCGAGAACTCCCGCACCCCGACTCAACTGGTGATCTGTGAAAAGGACCGCGTCCTGCCGACGCCGCGATTCACCCGGCACTTCACGAACAGCTTGGCACCGGATGCCGTGGTGAAGACACTGGACGGTGTCGGCCATGTGCCGATGTTCGAGGCGCCCGACACCATCACCCGGGTGATCACCGAGTTCGTGGATAGCCACATCGACCAAACGCGCGCCACGGGGTAGGCCGGTACAAAGAACGCCCAGATTGCACCCAGGGACAAAATCTCGGCGGGATTTGTCCCTGGGTGCAATCTCGGTGAGGCTGGCCCGACGTGAGCCGGGAAGGCTTAGACCTTCTCGGAGGCCGCCAAGGCCTCGTTGAAGGTCTTGCTCGGCCGCATCACCTCGGCGGTCTTCTCCCGATCCGGGTAGTAGTAGCCACCGATATCGGCCGGCTTGCCCTGCGCGGCATTGAGTTCGGCGACGATGGCCTGCTCCTGCTCACCGAGCGTCTTGGCCAGCGGGGCGAAGTGCTCGGCCAGTTCCTTGTCCTCGGTCTGCTCGGCCAGCGCCTGCGCCCAGTACAGCGCCAGATAGAACTGGCTGCCACGGTTGTCGAGCTCGCCGGTCTTGCGCGACGGAGACTTGTTCTCGTCCAACAACTTTCCGGTCGCGGTGTCCAGCGCCGCGGCCAGCACCTTGGCCTTGTCGTTGTTGAGCTTGTTGCCCATGTCGTCCAAGCTGGCGCCCAGCGCCAAGATGCTCTCGATCGTGCCGTTGATGGCCGGTGGTGGCCTGTACGAGACCGGTGCCGGCGGCTCGGCGCCCAAGCACGTGCACCAGCTGGTGGAGGAGAACCACCTGCGCTGGGATTCGCTCGGTGAGTTCCTGGCGCTGGGCGCCAGCTTGGACGACATGGGCAACAAGCTCAACAACGACAAGGCCAAGGTGCTGGCCGCGGCGCTG
>NZ_LZJD01000081.1:0-68578 GCF_001666875.1 Mycobacterium sp. E802 | reverse complement strand
GGCGATTGTCGCTGAGTTGTCGCTCATAGTCGGGCAGCTCGGCACCTGCCGGCTCCACGCGACGCGCCGGTGTTCAGGAGTCGGTCAGCCGGATAGCTGTTCGGCTCCTTGTGCCAACGCGGACACCATCTTCGGCATGCTGGCGCGCAACAACAGCCAGATCAGCGGTCCGGTGAAGGGAACCTTGGCCTCGAAAGTCGCCTGCCAGACGATGCACGACCCGGCCGCGCTGTCATGGATGTGGACATCCGCCCGGTGGTTGGTGACCGGGATTCCGGAGAGGATGGCGTAGGCCTGGTGGTGCGGCCGGTCTGCCACGAGAATCTGCTCTCGCATGGTCAATCCGCTGACCACTATTTGCCGGATCGCGCCCTGCCGGGTGCTGGGGTTTCCCGGCTCCTCCCACGAAGTTGTGCGGGCCGCGGTCAGCCAGTCCGGCCACCTTTCGACGTCGATGAGGAGGTCATAGACGTCCTGAGCCGGTGCCGCACAAGCCCGCTCGAAACTCAGGCGGTAACCCATGTCGATCAGACTAGCGCCGTCGATGACGCCCACCCTGCAGGCTCAAGCGAGAACGGGTGCGGTTGTCGCACAAAAGCTGTGGCACACCCGATCTCGAATGATCACGTCGGCGGTCTCCGGGTCAAACCAGCGATCGACGACCGACCAGTGGATCGGGTGCATGAGGTAGGGGCCCATGAGGCCGTCGACGTCGGTGAATTCCTGCTCGAACACGTGCGTCCAGCCGCTTGTTCCGATTGCTGTGTCGACTCGGCTCAATTGCCAGGCCGCGATCGTGGACACGTAGCGCGGCATCATGGCCAGTTCACTCTCGAACGCCGCGACCGTGGCAGCCTCCACGTCGTCCGGCACGCGCAGCAGCAACGCCCGGTACACGCTGCCCGTACCGCGGCGCACCGGAGAACCCTGGTAGGTGACGCCATTGATGCGGGTGATCGCCGGGTCGGCCAGTGCGTCGTCGAAAGCACTGGTGTCCCAGTCTTCTTGGCTGCTGAACCGCAGGTGGACGAGGATGTCGCCGCCGTTGCGTGAGCCGGGCAGCGTCGGTTGCACCAGTGAGGTCAATGCCCCGCTGCGGTCGGCGGCGTCGCGCAAAGCGGAGAGCACACGGTCGCGTTCGGACTCGACGACGTCGAGCAACCGGGTGACTCCGAACGCGGTCGAGCTGGGGGGCGCGTCGGGCTGAGCGGCCGCGGCAGCGGCGACGTCATCGGGGCGGGAGGCGACGCTGCGATCACGTTCGGCGACCAGATCGGTGACCCTGTCCCACCACTGGGCCACACTCGGATCGGGTCGGCCTTGCCAGGTCATCTCCCACCACGCCTGCGGGCTGGGCAGCGACCAGGTGATGGTGACCACGTTGGAACGGTCGTCGAACCAGATGGGTGGGCTGACCAGGACGTCCCGCAACGTCATGCCGCGCTCGCGCGCGCCGGGGGTGTAGCCGGTGAGGTAGGCGTCGATGAATTTCTGTGCGCAACCTGGCTTGGTGACGACGCGGTCGATGACGAATACCTCACCCATGCCGCGAGGCTATGGCGCACCAGCGGCCGGGCGGCGTCGCACTCCCGGCCATCGGGAAACTGCCGTTGACCGCTGGGGGCGACCACGCCATGGTGGGCGGATGACCGATCCGTTCAGCCCGGCCCAGTTGGGGCCAGTGACGCTGCGAAACCGAGTGATCAAGGCTGCCACCTCGGAAGGCCGGTCACCCGACGGACTGGTCACCGACGACCTCATCGACTTCCATCGCCGCTTCGCCGAGGGCGGCGTCGGGATGACCACCGTGGCCTACTGCTGTGTGTCCCCGGAGGGTGCCAGCGCACCGGGCCAGATCGTCATGAACCGCAAGGCGTTGCCGGGCCTGCGCCGGCTCACCGATGCGGTGCATAAGGCCGGAGCGGCCATCTCGGCGCAGCTGGGGCATGCCGGCGTGGTGGCGCAGAAGAAGCTGACCGGCGTCACCGCCGTCGCGCCGAGTCGGTTCATCAATCCGACCTCGTTCGCCTACTGCCGGGAGATCAGCCGCAGCGAGATCGACGTGGTGATCGGTCAGTTCGGCGACGCCGCACAGGTGGCGATCGACGCCGGATTCGATGCGGTGGAGCTGCATTTCGGACATCTCTACCTGCCCAGCTCGTTCCTGAGCCCACTGATCAACCGTCGCAAGGACGAGTACGGCGGCGATATCGACAACCGGTCGCGGTTCGTGCGACAGATCGCAACCCGGGTCCGTGAGGTGGTAGGTGACCGGATCGCGGTGATCGCCAAACTCGATATGGACGACGGCCTTCCGGGCAGCATCTGGATCGACGAGGCGCTGCGGACCGCTCAACTACTCGATGCCGATGCCACGCTGGATGCCCTCGAACTCACCCAGGGATCCTCGGTGTACAAGCCCATGTATCTGTTCCGGGGTGATGTACCGGTCAAGGAGTTCGCCACGGTGATGCCGCCGGCGCTGCGGCCGGCGGTCCGGCTGGTCGGCAAGCAGGCGATGGGCGTCTATCCCTATCGTGACCTCTACATGCTGGAGGCGGCCCGCCAGTTCGTGCCGATCATGCGGAACACCAAACTCGTTCTGCTGGGCGGGATTACGAACCGCGAACACCTGGAGACCGGGCTGGCCGAAGGATTCGATTTCCTCGCCATGGGCCGCGCGTTACTGCGGGAACCCGACCGCGTCAACACCATGATCGCCGAACCGGCGTCACGCAGCCGCTGCAACCACAACAACAAGTGCATGGTGACGGTGTTCGGTCGCACGCACTGCGTGCTGGATCCCGGCCAACGCTATGGCGCCGCGCTAGCGACCGAGCAGGTCACCTAGGGCCCGACTTCGTCGTGTCCCTGGGGGTTTCGTGCATTGTTGTCATCCTACGTACTGTGTCAGCTCGCATGACGCAGTCGCATGAGGTGCTGTCAACGCGCAGCGGCCGCGACGTGTTGTCGCAGTAGGGCCCGCACCCGGGCCGGCACCACCCTCGGTGGGCTAGCGATCATCCGTGCCGCTGCCCGGGCGGCGTCTTTGCGCTCCCCGAGCTTGGTGACGGCGGGATCGTGCATCCGCCACGGAGAAGCCCGGTACTCAGGTTGCGACGCGACGATCTCCAGCACCGTCTCGATGTCCTTCATATCGCGGTCGGAGTGCCTTACGGTCCATGCCAGCATCTTCAACACGAACGCGGCCTCGACGTCGGGGACCGGGACCTCGAATTCCAGATAGGTGCTGTCGGTGAGCCGCGCTGTGACGGCCACCCGAACCGGCGGCGACGCCAGCGCCAGTCGTAATCCCGGTGCCCCGTCAAAGGCCCGTTGACCGATGTATCTCTTGCCCGCTTTGGTCTCGGTGGGCACCAGGAGGTCGACCGCGCGTTCACCGAGCTCGTATCGGTTTCCGCGGATGTCCGTGTAACCCAACGCGGTGAGCTGGTCGTGAAATTCGCCGGCAACAGCCACCTGCTCGTCGATCCCCGCATCGGCGTCGGAGGTCACTCGCGGAACTCCGGGCACGCCGTAGACATGACGAAGCAACCGCACCATGTGGCCGCCGATGACGCGGTAATCCAGATGAGTGGCAACGGCGGAGACGTCGTGCAACGCACGCATTCCGTTGTCGTCGGCGGTGGCCGTGCACGCCACGACGACCGGTACTGCGGCGGTCACCTGCTCGCGATCCAGTCGGCAAGTCGCTGCGGTGCCCCGTCGTCGATGTCAGCACCGGCGCTAATGTCCTGCAGGACCACCACCGGATCTGCGGTGACGACGCCGGGACGCTGCGTGCCAGAGACCTGGTTCCACCACCCGGCGGTTGCCCACACCGTCTGGTCAGCAGGCACGCGTACGGTCAAGGTTGCCTCCTCGGCGGTCGCTTCCACCAAATCGAATACGGTGAGGTCGATCAGCTCCTCGGCGTAGACCAGGCCGTGTGTCGGTACCCGCCACGGCGCCAGCACATCGGCGGCGACTTCACCGCCGGCAAGCACCCGTACCGTCAGCTCGGCGCCGAGCCGGATCGCGCTGGAGACCTGGTCGGTCACGGAGTCAGTGCCATACCAGTAGGTTTCGATAAGTCCGTCGTCGGCCGGCACCGACGTCAGCGCGACGAGACATTCCCGACGAGATTCTTCGGCCATGGGTGTGTTTGGCAGCGGCGCCTTCTCCACCATCTTGGATATCGCCTGCTGGCTCACTGCGATGGCTGCGGCAACGTCGCTTTGGCGCAGGTGCTCACTGGTGAGGACGCAGATCCGTTCCGCCGCGCGGCGACGCCAGCTACGTTCGCCCGCGCCGCGGCGGGGTTGCGCCACCGCAGGGGCGCGGTAAACGGTGCCAGAGAGCACCAGTTCGCCTGTACTGCCAACGCTGAGGTCTACGCCCTCCTCGGCTAACAGAGCTGAACGCGCTTGTGCGGAGATGGTGTCGCAGACGACGAATATCCGGTGGCCATTACGGCTACGGCTGCGATCCAGCGCCAATGTTGGTGACGACACGCGTTCAGCCACGATGAGGTCGGCGGTGACCGCGTGGTTGCCGGCGCGGTAGGTGATGGTGTGGGCATCACCTGTGACCACCGGGACTCCGGCCTCGACCAGGCGTGCGGGCACTGATGCAGGGTGCATGCCAATACTCTAGCATCACTAAAATGTCAAACAACCAAACTCTAAAATGGGAGCCCGCAGTTGTTTGACAAAAGATCGGAGGACAGGGTAGGAACCAACGCCCCCGGCTCGGGCGAACCATTCTCGCGCCGATGCTGGAGCAGGAGCTGCCAAGATCCTCCGCCACATCACCAACGCAATCCGCGAGCTGCGGCAGCAGGCGAAAGCGTCGTTCAACAATTGAACACCCCACGAACGAGGGAGATGAAAGCCACGACCTGCCGCCACGACGTTTGGTCGCCGTGCTAGCGACCGAGCAGGTCACCTAGGGCTCGGCTCGCCTCGCGGCGGGCCACATGCGCGATGTCAAGCATCGGCATGGTCATGAAGCCGTGGATGCCGCCCTCGTAGGCGCACCTCGTCACTGGCACACCCGCCTTCTGCAGGGCGTCGGCATAGGCGATTCCTTCGTCGCGCAACGGGTCATGTCCGGCGAGAACCACGACGGCCGGCGGTAATCCGCCGAGCTCACCGTGTAGCGGCGAGGCGTACGGGTGGTGCCGATCGGCGATGGCGGGGACGTACTGATCCCAATACCATTGCAGCGCCGGGCGGGGGTTGTAGAAGCCGCGGCCGAACAACTGGTAGGAGTCGGTGTCGAAATCCGCGGCGATCACCGGGTACAGCAGAAGCTGTGCCGCCAGGTCCGGGCCTCCGCGGTCGCGGGCCATCAGTGTCGTCACCGCGGCGAGATTCCCGCCGGCGCTGTCGCCACCCACGGCCACCCGCGCCGGATCCGCACCGAACTCGGCGGCGTGGTCGACCGCCCAGTTCACCGCCGCGTAGAAATCCTCCGCCGCGGTCGGCCAACGGTGCTCGGGAGCCAGCCGATAATCGACCGAAACCACCACGGCCGGAGTCAGATTGGCCACGTTGCGGCACAGGCCGTCGTGGCTGTCGAGATCGCAGAACACGAACCCGCCGCCGTGAGCGTAGACCAGTATGGGGAGTGCTTCGGACGTGTCGGGCCGGTACACCCGGACGTCGATGCGACCGTTGTCTACCGGCACCTGATGGTCGGTCACAGAGGCAACCGGCTCAGGTTGAGGATTGGGAACGAAGCGGGAGCGGATCGCGGCCCGCGCCTCGGCACCCGTCATCGTGTGGACCGGGGGGAAGCCCGAATCGAGGGTTTCGATGATCCGCGCGATCTGGGGGTCCAGCGTCATGCCGGCAGCAGGGCGGCAGAGGTTCGCGGTCCGACGTGGCTGCCGACGCGGAGTGGTCGCAGCGGCTGCAACGTCGGCGCGACTCGTTGCGGCCCGTCTTCGGCGTTGCGCCAGATGCCCATGGCCGTCATACGTACCGGTGCGGTCAGTCGCTGATCGAAGGTCATCCGGCTCATCGGGCCGCACACCGATACCGCCGCCACGGCTGCCCCGGCCGGTCCGATCGGTGCTGCGACACAACCGAATCCGGCCAACGATTCTTCACGCTCGAAGGCCACGCCGTGGGCCCGGACCTTGGCCAGCTCGGCTTCCAGCTGACGTTCCGTGCTGATCGAGAACCGGGTCCTGCGGGTCGCGAGGTCCACCTCGGTCATCGGGTTGTCGGCAAGCATCGCCTTGCCGACCGCCGTACAGTGCGCGGGCTGCCGGCCGCCGACGCGGGTCGGGATGGCGGCGACCATCTGGCCACCGATCTTCTCCAGGTACACCACATCGGATCCGTCGAGGACCGCCAGATGGACTACCAGCCCGGTGGCCCGATGCAGATCACGCAGCAAGGGAATCGCTGCTCGGTGGATGCGGTCCTGATGTAGCGCCAGCGACCCGAGCTCGACCAGGCGCATGCCCAGCTCGTAGTCGCGGCCATCGCGGCGCAGCCATCGCAGCTGGACCAGGCGCTCGAGGATGCGGTGCGCCGACGACCGGGGCAGCCCGGTGCGGCGCACGATGTCGGCCAGCGTCAGCCGGGCCGTGCCGTCGAAGGCATCGAGGACCAGGGAAACCCGGTCGATGACAGCGCTGGGTGTCTCGAGCGTCGCCTTCTTACCCGTGACTGGGGATTGTTCGATCATCGCGGTCATGGTTCCTCCAGGGGCCGCCCTGACTGGGCATATGACTAATAGTCATATGACTACCACAAGTATGTGTCGGCTGTCACGTTGTCGCCGATTTGTGGGCGATCAGGCCCGTCGCGTTGTCGCCGAACGCAGTCATTTGTTTGCCCAGGTCAGCGATCTCCGCGTGGTTGAGTTCGCGGTAGGGCTGAGCCGATACCGACATGACGACATTGCCGTCGAGGTCGCGGATCGGCGCCGAGACGGTGGCCACCGGGATGGTGCCGTCGGTGTCCGCGAACTCGTCGGGCAGGACGTCGACGAGGGTCAGATCGGCGACGGCGCCGGCCAGTCTCGTGGACACCGCGTCCGGGGCCTTTCCGTCATCGAGGGCTATCAGCGCGTCGAAAACTCGGATGAGGGGCCCGCTGAGTCGTTCCACTCCGTAGCCGCGGTGACGAATCTCGCTGAGCACATGGGTGACCCGGTCGACGAAGGCGTCGCTGACCGGCCCCGGAGCCGACAGCCATCGTTCGCTTGTCTCTGGGGTGTCCCAGGCAACGAACTCCCGGCCGAACGGTGCGGCAAACGGTAGGCGGATGCCGGCCGGTAAGGGTGGTGGCGTGGAACCGGGCGCGGCCGCATCGATCACGACGATGGCGCCGGCCTGGATCTCGGAGATGCACACCGGCACCTGGATGTCGAGGCTCAGGGCGCGTACGGCGTCGCGAAGTGGTCGCGGCGTAGACGCACTGCGGGATGTCGCGGTGGGAAAGTCCGGACCGATCGTGAATCTCCCGGTGAGCGGGTCACGCGCCACCCAGCGGTGGTTGACCAGTGTCTGCAGGATCGCATGCCCGGTCGATCGGGTGATGCCCAGTTCACGGCTGATTTCGGCGAGCGTCGGCGCCGCGGTGCTGCGGGCGCTGAGGAGTTCGATCACCGCGACGACCCGGCTGGTCGGCGGTGAGGGGTCTTGACCCGGTTCGTCGGGTTCACCTAGCTTGTCGTTCATATATTCGGATCATATGTCGAATATTCGACATCGCCAAATGGCTCTCAAGAAAGAGGATTGGCATGCCCGATCTGATGCCCGATTTGATGATCGACGACCTCGCGGCACCGGTCCTGGACAGCAACCAGCGTCACGTCCTCGATCAGTTCAAGACGCTGACCGTGGAGCTGGACCCGGCCGCCATGGCCGACGACGCCGTGCACCAGACCGGCCTGGACGATTTCGGCGATCCGGGATTCCGGTCCCGCCTGCAGGCCTACGCCGCGGCGATCGACGCCGACACCGGCAATACCAATCTCAACCGGATGATCCTGCGGAACCGGATCGTGCGGTTGCTCTCGCAGCGGTTGTTGTTGACGGACCTGTTGCGTCGTTACCCCGAGATTCACGACATCAAGATCGAACGGCCGATCATCGTGGTCGGCCTACCGCGTTCGGGAACAACGCATCTGGTCAATCTCATCGCTGCCGACAGCCGTCGGCGGGCGCTGCCCTACTGGGAAAGTCAGGAGCCGTTCCCCCGGCGTGGGGAGGGGCCCGACGTCAATGGTGTGGATCCGCGGTTCGCCCGCTCGGTGGCCGAGCATGACGCGGCGATGGTGATGACGCCACTCATCCAGGCCATGCACGACAGGTATCCCCAGGCCATCGAGGAGGAAGTCGAGATCCTCGACCTCGACTTCGCCAGTTACGTACTGGAATGGCATGCGCGCGTACCGCAATGGCGGGACTTCTATTTCACCCTGGACCAACACGAGCACTACGGCTACCTGCGGACCGTGCTGAAGGCGCTCACCTTCCTGCGCGGGCCCCGGCAGTGGGTCCTGAAATCGCCGCAGCACTGTGAACAACTCGGACCCCTGATGAGCACGTTCCCGGATGCCACGGTGGCCTTCACCCACCGCGACCCGGTGGCGGTGATCCAGTCCGCGGTCACGATGCTGGCCTACGGCGACCGGATGCGACGCATCGAGATCGATCCCGAAGGCCTCGTCGACTATTGGATCGACCGGGTGGAACGGCTACTGCGCGCGTGTGTGCGCGACCGCGAACTGGTGGCACCCGAACAGAGTCTGGACATCGGGTTCCACCACCTCAACGGCAACGAGCTGCCGCTGCTGGAACAGCTCTACCAGCGCAACGACACCGAGTTGCCGACCGAGACGCGAGCACAACTGCGCAGCTACCTCGATGACAACCCGCGGGGCAAGCACGGCCGACTGCGCTATGACCTCGAGCGCCATTTCGGGCGATCCCCGGATGAGGTCCGCTCGCGGTTCGGCTTCTACTTCGATCGCTTCGACGTCAGGGAGGAAGCATGACCTACGAACCGATCTACCTGAGCCGGCCGGGCGGAGAATCCATCGCCGGCGCCGGGGCACCGGCTGAGCAGGTCGGGCCCGGGATCTGGATGTCGCCGGGGTTGTCCAATTCGTTCCTGATCAGCACGGCTGACAGCCGGATCGTGGTGAACACCGGCATGGGCTTCGAGGGGCCGGTGCATCGGGCCAACTACGACGAGGTCGATACCTCGCCGACCCGTTACATCGTGTTGACCCAAGGACATTACGACCACGTCGGCGGGGTCGACAGCTTCATCGAGCCAGGTACCGACGTCATTGCCCAGGCCAACTGGGGGCAGTGGCGGCGGGACAACGAACTACTGGCCACCTTTCGCGCCGCCAACTCGTCGTTCGCGTTCCTGGAGACGGTCACCGCGGCGGCCACGTACACGTCGCAACGGTTCGGCCAGGTGCCTCCGCAGAGTGCACCTACCCCCACGCTCGTCGTCGAGGACAGTCTGGAACTCACCGTGGGGGGTCGCCTCCTCGAGTTCTTAGCCACCCCAGGCGGCGAGACGACCGACAGTCTGGTGGTCTGGCTGCCCGACGACGGGATCTGCCTGTGCGGCAACGTGTTCGGTGCGTTGTTCGGCCACATCCCGAACCTGGTGACCATGCGCGGCGACCGCTACCGTGACGCGCTGACGGTGGCCGACGCCATCGAGCGGGTCCGGTCGCTGGGCGCCGAGACCCTGTTGACCGGCCATTTCGGGCCCATCACCGGCCGCGAGCGGATCGACTGGGAACTGACGCGGCTGCGTGAGGCGGTGCTCTATCTGCACGACCAGACAGTCACCGGCATGAACGCGGGCAAGGATGTGTACACCCTGATGCGCGACATCGTGCTGCCGCCTGAGCTGGAGGTCGGCCAAGGTTACGGCAAGGTCCGTTGGAATGTGCGGGCGATCTGGGAGAACTACGCGGGCTGGTTCCACCACCGCTCGACGGCCGAACTCTATGCCGACGCCCCGGACGCCACCGAGACCGATCTGCTCGAACTCGCCGGTGCCGCCGCGGTTCTCACCCGGGCCCGCGCATTGCGCAACGCCGGCGAACCGGTGCGTGCCATCCGGCTGGCCGAGATGGTGCACCGGGCCGAGCCCGACGACAACGAGGCCAAGCAGGTGTTGATCGCTGCTCACGAAGATCTGCTGGGTGGCAGCACCAATTTCTGGGAAGCAGCGTGGCTGCGCGAAAAGATCAAGGAACTGTCATGACAAACCGTGTGCTGTTCGACTTCTCCGGCACCACCGCCCTCGTCACGGGAGGCACGAGCGGGATCGGTCATGCCACCGCATCGCTGCTGAGAGACAGTGGCGCGCAGGTCACGATCACCGGCACGAGAGGCGGCCCGGAAGACTACGACGTCGACCTGTCGGGGCTGAAGTATCGACAGCTGGCCCTGACCGACACAGCCGGAATCGATGCGCTGGCCGAAGAATTCACCGAGTTGGACATCCTGGTCAACAACGCCGGGGCCAACTTCCCGGGCGGGCTCGACGAATCGACCCCGGAGGGTTTCACCGAGTCGGTGGCCGTCAACCTGTTGGCGCCGTTCCGGCTGACCGAACGGTTGTACGGCGCACTGAAAGCGTCGAACGCGCCGGGCGGTGCCAGCGTGATCATGTTCGCCTCGATGGCGGCCATCCGGTCGGTACCGGTGGTGCCAGGGTACGGATCGGCGAAGGCCGGAGTGCTCGCACTCACCCGAAACCTGGCGGTGAAGTGGGCCGGTGACGGCATTCGCGCCAACGCCGTCGTCCCGGGACTCGTGGCCACTCGCATGACCGCGCCCATGGACTACGTGCCGGAGATCAAACAGGAACAGCTGGACCACATTCCGCTCGGACGCTTTGCCACGCCGGAGGAGATCGCGAGTCCCATCCTCTTCCTGTGCAGTGGAAATGCCTCGTACAGCACCGGATCGGCGCTCGTCATCGACGGTGGATACAGCGTGTTCTGAGTGATTCGACGAGATCGACGGAAGGAACTTCATATGAGAGCAGCCATCATCACCGCGCCCGAGAAAACCGAGATCTTCGAAATACCCACACCCACGGCAGGGCCCAAGGACGTGCTGGTGAAGATTCGAGCGTGCGGAATCTGTGGTTCCGACACGCTCTACATCTCCATCGGCGGATTGCCGCCGCGGCACTGCAACATGCCGATCGGCCATGAGCCGGCCGGCGAGGTGGTGCAGGTCGGCGGCGACGTGCGCGACGTCGCGGTCGGTGACCGGGTGGTGGTGAACCCGATGGCCATTGCCGACGACATCATCGGCAACGGAGGCTCGACCGGTGCGCTGGCCGACTACCTGCTGATCAAGGACGCGGTCCGGGGTCAGAGCTTAGAGGTGGTGCCCGAGCACATCCCGTACGAGGTCGCCGCCCTCAACGAGCCGATGGCAGTGGCCCTTCACGCGGTGAACCAGGTGGCGCCGCGGCCGAGCGACCAGGTACTGGTGCTCGGAGCCGGCCCCATCGGCCTGGGTATCACGATCGCGCTGAAATCGCGCGGGGTGAAACACGTTGTGGTGGCCGACATCCTGCCGTCGCGTCTGGAGAAGGCACTGAAAGTCGGTGCGGACGCCGTGATCAACTCCAAGGACGAGGACGTCATCGCGCGACTGATCGAGCTGCACGGGCCTGGCGATTCGATGTGGCCGAACAAAGCCGGCACGGATGTATTCCTCGATGCCGCAGGCGTCCCGGCGGCCGTCGACACGGCCCTCGGTGCTGCCCACCGGGGAGCCAAGCTCGGCATCGTCGCTGTCCACAAAGAGCCGATCAACATCGACTTCATGAACGTGATGAGCAACGAGCTGACCATCGTCGGGTCGATGGGCTATCCCACCGAGATCTTCGAGGTGACGAAGTCCATCGTCGACAACTGGGAGAAGTATCGGGAGATCATCAGCCACACCTTCGATTTCGACGACCTCGACGAGGCGCTGCAATGTGTGGCCACGCCTGGAGCGGCCGACAAGGTCGTCATCACAATGAGGGGGAAATGATGCCGTCGACCAAGGATCACCAGATTGCCGAAGTGATTCGCCGTTACGTTTCGCTGCTCGCGACCGGTAGCACCGATGATCTCCTGGAGGTGTTCGCCGAAGACGCGACCGTGGAGGATCCCGTTGGCAGTGATGTCCGCGCCGGCCGGAATG
Organism: Mycobacterium sp. E802; assembly: GCF_001666875.1. Taxonomy (NCBI): domain Bacteria; kingdom Bacillati; phylum Actinomycetota; class Actinomycetes; order Mycobacteriales; family Mycobacteriaceae; genus Mycobacterium; species Mycobacterium sp. E802. Next base: position 56,370 of record NZ_LZJD01000081.1, on the reverse strand, counting down.
AGATCCGCGAATTCTTATCCACCTTGCAGGAATTGGAGCGCCAGACCGAGCTGGTCCTGCTCCGTGTGGTCGGGAACGAGGCAGCGTTCTCGTTCACCATCACCTTCAAGATCGGCGACACCCCGATGCGCCTGCAACCGATCGACACGATGACATTCGACGCCGAAGGCAAGATCGCCTCGGTGCGAAGCTATTTCGCTCCAGCCGATCTCGCCGAAGGATAGCCTCTGCCACACGCTGTCGCTGGTCATTTCTGCTGGCCCAAAGGTGGTGGCGACGTGAGCAGAATCAAAGAAGTTGCGTCACATTTGCGACCCCTGAGCGGGCCCGGGAATCGCACCACTGGGATCTTCGCGCCCGCGAGGGTCATTCGAAGAAGGCGAGCACCTCGCGCAGGAATACATCTGGAGCTGTGTCCATCGCGAAGTGCGCATGGCCGTTCAAGATGACCTTCCTAGCGTCGGGCAGTGTTTCATACAGGCGTTCAGTGGCCGTCGTCAGCGGCTGCGGACTGTCACTACCGACGAGCAGCAGCACCGGTACGGTAATGCGCGAGAAGCTGCCGAAGTCCGGTTGGTATATCCCGGATATCGCCTGCATCTCACGCGGAATCGTATGGGCCGCAGCCACTCGCCGGCGCCAGACCGGAAGATCTCGCATTGTGGCCAAATCTTCTGGTCGCGTTCCGGTTTGGGTGAACATCGCAGCTACCAGTCCGTCTCGATCGCCAGCGGCGAGCAGATTGCTGAGGAGTTCGACGAAGCCCGCCGGATAGAAGTCGATACCGACGGGCAGCGGTGGTTCATACAGTGCGAGGCGGTGAATGCGCGCTGTCCTCAGGGCTGCCTCCAACGAGCACAACGCGCCGAATGAGTGGGCGAGGACGTCGACAGAGCCGCCGATTGCATTGATGACCGCCGCGATGTCGTCGAATTCGGTTTCGATATCATACATGCCGGTGCCGTCGCTGCTGGTACCGCGTCCCCGGCGATCCATCGCGTAGGTGGTGAAGCGCTCAGTGAGTTGGCCGACAATATGCGTCCACCGCGAATGATCGCCGCCCCCACCGTGAACGAGCAGGAGGGGTGGCCCTTGTCCTGCGGTGTGGCAGCTGATCGTTGCACCGTCTTTGGAAACTACTGTTTTGATCGAGCTCATTCGGCCACCGTTTCTATAGCTGCGTCGCGTCGACGACGTACCGCGACATTCGCGGTCGAATTGGGAAACCCTAGCCAACTGCCGCAGATTGTTAGCTTAACTCAATAATCCGCCCGCGTTGTGCCCGGTAGGCGGCTCGGTGGATCGGCTACGCCCGCATGCCGAATATCAACAAAGTCGCGAGACTCCCTGGAGAGTCTCGCGACTTTGTCATACCTGGAGTCAGGCCTTGGCTGCGGACCGTCCCGCCCGGCGACCGTAGAAACTTCCGTCGCCCAGGGAAACTCCGCTGGCATAACCCCAGGCCGCCAGGCCGGCAGTGCAGCGCCCGGCCGCGAACAGACCCGGGATCGGCTCGCCGCTCACATGAAGCACCTCGGCATCGAGCGTGGTGGCCAGACCGCCGAGGGTGAAGCCGCCGGTGCTCTCGCGCAGGTCGATGGCACCCACCGGAGACTTGATGGGCTTGAGCCACTGCGCTTTCTTGTGCAGCAGCGGGTCTTCGCCCCGAGCGGCGCCGTCGTTGTACGCGTCGACGGTGGCCTGCAACGAGTTCGGTGGGAGTCCGATCTCGGCCTCCAGTTCGGCGACGGTGTCGGCCACCCACGTCGGCGGCCGCATCATCAGCTGAGGGGAGAGCGAGGCCATCGCCTCGTCCTGCGCGTCGCCGTCGATGATCAGGTAGGCAGTGTTGTTTTGGTGGTACAGCGTCAGCTGGCCGGCCCGACCGGGATAGGTGTCCTCGGCGACATAGCGCTGCCCCCGCTCGTTCACCAGGATCCCACGCACCAACTGCTGGGGGTCGATGAACAGGGCCACCTCGGTGGCGTCCATGTGGGCGAGATCCGCGCCGAGTGCCTGCGCCATCCGGATGGCCTGACCATCGTGCTGCTCGATCGACGCGGCCGGGCGCCCGGCAATGCGCGGGGCATACTGGGCGACCATGGCGTCGTTGTAGGCGAAACTCCCTGTCGCCAACACCACGCCGCGGCGGGCCCGCACGGCGATCTCGCTGCCGTACTGTCGCGCTACCACTCCGACCACCCGGCCGTCGGAGTCGACGACGAGTCGTTGCACGCGCACGTCGTACAGGGACCGTGCGCCGGCCGCATTCGCGGTATCGACCAGCGGCTTCATCAACATGAAACCGGCGCTGGCCTCGCCCTGCTTCTTGTTCGACATCTGCGGCACATGCCCGCGTGGGGCCGGAGTCGCAATGGTGTTGAACGGGTAGGAGTTCTCGCCACCGGAGTACATCAGCCCCTGATCGCCCATCGGCTCCCAGCCGGGCTCACCGAAGAACTCGGCTTTGAACGGCACCCCGCAGCCCACCAGCCAGTCGAAGTGCGCGACGCTGCCCTCGCAGTAATCAGCGATGCGCGAGGAGTCGGCGCCGGGCCCCATGGCCGCATTGAGGAACGCGGCCATGTTGTCGACCGAATCCTCGAAGCCACAGGCTTTCTGGATGGGGGTGCCGCCGCCGAGGTAGATGAATCCGCCGGCCATCGAGGCGGCCCCGCCCCAGGAGCCGGTGCGCTCCAGGACCAGGACGTCGGCGCCGGCGCGCGTCGCTTCGACGGCCGCGGCCGCCCCGGCGACGCCGTAACCGGCGATGACCACGTCGGCCTCATGGTCCCAACGAGCCACCTCGGTGGCGGCGATGGGGGTCGGCTCAAACGTCGTCACGGTTGCATAGCCTTCGGTAAGTCGCTGACCCACTGATGTCCCCAGTAACTGTCAGCGGTGATTTCTTCAGCGGTGTAATAGGTTTCGTCGACCCGCATGCCTTCGGTGCCGAATTCGATGTCCCAGTCACCCGGCGCGCGCACATAGAACGACACCATCTTGTCGTTGGTGTGACGGCCCAGCGTGGAGGACAACTGGAAGCCCTCGGCGTTCACCCGGTCCAGGGCCTGACCGACCGCGTCCAGCGTGTCGACCTCGACCATCAGATGAATGAGTCCGGGATCGCGCAGGGTCTGTGCGGGGCAGATGGCCAGGCTGTGGTGGCGCTCGTTGACGCCCATGAATCGAACGCGGATCGGTCCGAACTCCGGCGGCACCGGAACCCGGAATGCGCCGCGGGATTTGAAACACAGTACCTCGGTGTAGAACTCGAACAGGCCGTTGACGTCGAGCGCGGGCAACACCACGTGCCCGAGGCCCTGGTCGCCGGTGACGAATTTCGCGCCGAACGGGGTGACGACGGGGGAGTGGTCGAGCACCGGGCCGTGGAACACCTCCAGTGCGGTGCCGGCCGGATCTTGGAAGGCAATGGCCTCCTCGACCCGTCGGGCGTCGGTCTCCTCAAGTGACAGCTGCTTGAACGGCACACCGGCCGCATCGAGCGCGGCCTTCACCTGCTCCAGATCGGCATGGTCGCGCACTTCCCAGCCGACGGTCACGATCTTGTCGACCTCGCCGGGAACGACGATGATTCGTGCGGCGCGTTCATCCATCCGTAAGTACAGCGCGGATTCGTCGGGGCCGGTGCCGGTGGCGAAACCGAGGACATTGAAGGCGAAGTGCCGCCAGCGTTCGATATCGGAGGCGGCAACGGTCACATAGCCGAGGCTCTTGATCAATCCCATGTCTCGCCCTCTCAGATCATCGCCCGCAGTGGGCCTTGCGGATCCACACCCAACGCGCTCAGGGCCGAGGCGTGATACACCGTCCCGGGCACGTGGATCGCGTGCGCCTGGCCGACGTGCACGTCACGCCAATAGCGTTGCAGCGGTTTGTCCATCCGGGCGGCGTTGCCGCCGCAGCGGGCGAAGATCTCGTCGACCGCCGACACCGCGCGCCACACGGCCCGCACCTGGGTGCGCCGCCCGGCGGCCCGGTCTTCGAAGCTCACTTCCTTGCCCGCGTCGACCAGGTCGTAGATGCGGTCGGCGTTGGCCAGCAGCTCTTGGCGGGCGGCGTTGATGTCGGCGGCGGCCTCGCCGATCGCGTACATCACGTAGGGGTCGTCCTTGATCGCCACGCCGCTGGAGTTCACCCGCTCCCGCTGGTAGTCGAGGGCGGCCGCGAGTGCGCCCTCGGCGATGCCGATGGTGGCCGAGCTGATGCCAAGCGGGAACATCGTCGACCACGGCATCAGATACAGCGTCTCGGTCATCCCGGCCTCGCGCTGAGCCGTGCCGTCCATCACCTTCATCGCGTCCATCGTCCGGTAGGACGGCACGAACGCGTCCTTGACGATGACGTCCTTGGACCCGGTTCCGCGCAGCCCCACGACGTCCCACGAGTCCTGGACGATCTCGTAGTCCTGACGCGGCAGGATCATGTGCAGCATCTGCGGCGGCATCAACGGCTTGCCGTCCGCGTCACCGAGCATCGCGCCCAAAAAGATCCAGTCGCAGTGGTCGGTACCCGAGCTGAACTGCCAGCGGCCGTTGAAGAGGTAGCCGCCCTCGACGGGCTTGGCCACCCCCTGCGGCGCGTACGGGGACGCGACCCAGGTGTCGACGTCATCGGCCCAGATCTCGGCGGCTACCTTCGGATCGGCATAGGCCAGCTGGTAGGGGTGCACGCCGACCACGCCGTTGATCCAGCCGGCCGAGGGATCGAGCGCGGCGGTGGCCATCACGGTCTCGGCGAACTCGCGGGGATGAACCTCCAAGCCACCGTGGGACTTCGGTTGCAACAGACGGATGTTGCCGGCCGCCTTCATCAGCTTGACCGTCTCGTCGGTGAGCTTGCCGATCTTCTCGGCCTCGGGGCCCTGGTTGCGCAGTTGGTCGGCGATCTCGTGCACGCGGTCGAGTACCCGCTCAGTCATCATTTGGTCCTATCGTCGAGGGCTGGCATTGATGGTGTACCGCGTCGAACCTCGTCGTGGCGGCGAATCCCGGTCAGTGGAAGCAGCTCAGAATTCGATGTGGAGGTCGTCGGAGACCGGTCTGGCCTGGCAACCGAGGATCACCCCATCGGCGAGATCGTCTGGCGCGAGAATGTCGCAGGTGGCCATGTCCACGTCACCGCGCAGCACCGTCGCCGCACACGACCCACACTGACCCTCCTTGCAGGAGTACGGCACGTCGACACCGGCGGCGACGAGCGCGTCGACCAGGGTCGCGTTCCGCGGCCACCGGAGCTGATGGATGCTGCCGTCCAGGTCGACCTGCAGGTCCGCGGCGTCGCCGTCGTCGGCAACGGCGGCTGCGTCGTCGACGACGACGAACGGATCCCCCGCCAGTGACTGGAACACTTCGAGATGGATTCGCTCCCTTGGCACCCCGGCCTCGGTGAGTGTCTCCTTCACCATCGTCATGAACGGGCCGGGGCCGCAGACGAACGACTCGAAGCCGGAGCCGGTGAACACTGTGTGGGCAAACCCGCTCAGCTGAGCGCGGGTGGGCAGGCCCTGGACCGACTCCAGCCAGTGCAGCACGGTCAACCGGCCGGCGTAGCGGGTGGCGAGCTCACGGAGTTCGGCGGCGAAGATCACCGAGCGTTCGTCTCGGTTGGCGTAACACAGCACGACGCGTCCGGTGCCGGCCGCCAACACCGATTTCAGAATCGACATCACCGGCGTGATGCCGCTGCCTGCCGCCCACAACAGGAAATCGGTGTCGAGTGTGGTGGGGGTGAAGACGCCGGACGGCGGCAGCACCTCGATGGTGTCGCCCACAGTGATGTTGTCGCACAACCAATTCGAGCCGTAGCCGTCGACGGTGCGCTTCACCGTGACCTTGGGGGCGGGGTCGGTGTGCGGTGAGCTGGCCAGCGAATAGCACCGCGCCACCGATCCGGTGGTATCGCTGGGCACCCGCAACGTCAAGAACTGCCCGGGCCGATAGGCGAACCGCTCGCGCTCGGAGTCAGGGATGGCGAATACCAACGAACGGGCATCGGGGCTCTCCTCGATCACATCGGCCACCGTCACCAGCACGCCCCGGCTCGTCGGGATGCTCGCATCGATCATGGGCCGACATTGTGGTGGAGGAACGACGGTCGCCAACCTGCCACTTCCAGTGGCCGGGACACCGGGGCTCGTCGTCCGGTGACCGGGAACCGTGGCGGCTGACGTCATGCCGGCCGCCTAGCGTACGCAGGGTGAGCACTGGATCGACGAGTGTCGTGGATGTCGTGGTGGTGGGCGCCGGGTTTGGCGGCCTGTACGCGTTGCACAAGTTCCGGTCGCAGGGACTGTCGGTGCGGGTATTCGAAGCGGCACCGGATGTGGGTGGCACCTGGTACTACAACCGCTACCCCGGTGCCCGGTGCGATGTTGAGAGTGTGGACTACTGCTACTCGTTTTCCGACGAGCTTCAACAAGAGTGGACGTGGACCGAGAAGTACGCCACGCAGGCCGAAATCTTGAAGTACATCAACTGGGTGGCCGACCGGCTCGATCTGCGCCGCGACATCACCTTCGACACCAGGGTGGCCGCTGCCGTACTTGACGAGAAGGCGTTGCGCTGGACGGTCACCACCGATACCGGTGAGACGGTCGACGCGCGGTTCGTGGTGATGGCCACCGGTCCGTTGTCGGCGGCCATGACTCCCGATTTTCCGGGACTCGACAGCTTCGGTGGCGAGGTGTACCACACCGCGCACTGGCCGCATGAGGGCGTCGACTTCACCGGTAAGCGGGTCGCGGTGATCGGCACCGGATCCTCTGGTATCCAGTCGATTCCGATCATCGCCGAGCAGGCCGAACGGCTTTACGTGTTCCAGCGGACGCCGAACTACAGCGTGCCGGCCGGCAACCGGCCGCTGACCGCCGACGAGGTTGCCGACATCAAGGCCAACTACCCCGAGCGGCGCCGGATGTCGTGGCGCAGCGGCGGCGGTTCCCCGCACGTGGCGCACCCGAAGCTGACCATGGAGGCCACCGCCGAAGAGCGCCAAGAGGCCTTCGAAAAGCGTTGGCAATTAGGCGGAGTGCTGTTCTCCAAGACCTTCACCGATCAGATGGTCTCCCTGGAAGCCAACGAAGAGGCCCGCAAGTTCTACGAAGACAAGATCCGCACGATCATCGAAGACCCGCAAGTTGCCGAACTGCTGATCCCCAACGACCATCCGATCGGCACCAAACGGATCTGCACCGACACCAACTACTTTCAGACGTTCAACCGGCCCAACGTCACCTTGGTGAGCGTCCGCAAGACCCCGATCGAGTCGATCGACGAATCGGGGATCAACACGACCGACGGCCACTACGCCATCGACGCATTGGTGCTGGCCACCGGCTTCGATGCGATGACCGGCACGCTGGCCAAGGTCGACATCGTGGGCCGTGGCGGGGAAAAGCTCGTCAACGACTGGGCAGACGGACCGCGCACCTACCTGGGCCTAGGCACCGACGGCTTCCCCAACCTGTTCCTGGTATCGGGTCCCGGCGCGCCCGCGGTACTGGCGAACATGGTGCTGCATGCCGAAGCTCATGTGAACTGGATCGCCGACGCCATCGCTTACCTCGACCAGAACGGCTACGCCGCAATCGAACCGACCGCCGACGCGGTGGACGGCTGGATTGCCGAGTGCGCGCAGCGAGCCGAGGCGACGCTGTTCACCAAGGCCAACTCCTGGTACATGGGCGCCAACGTGCCCGGCAAACCACGGGTTTTCATGCTGTTCATCGGCGGCTTCGGTGTCTACCTGGACATCTGCAACGAGGTGGCGGCAGCGGGATACAAGGGGTTTGAATTGTGCAAGACGCGGTAGGGCGGGGACTGCTGGACAAGGTCGTCGTGGTGACCGGCGCCGCGCGGGGCACCGGGCGCGTGCATTGCGAACGCTTCGCCGACGCCGGGGCCGATGTGATCGCGCTCGACCGCCCCGACGTCGCCGACGACCTACGTGAGACCGCGGATCGGGTGCAGCAGCGCGGCAGGCGCTGTGTCATCGGACTGGGCGATGTCAGCGACCTTGCCGCCATGACGGCCGGGGTCGATGCCGGCGTGAGGGCGCTGGGCCGGCTCGATGTGATCGTCGCCAACGCCGGCATCCACACCCCGGGCGGGCCGGCCTGGACCATCAGTGCCCAGGACTGGCAACGCACGCTCGATGTCAACCTGACCGGCGTCTGGCACACCGTCAAGGCGGGAGTTCCGCACCTCGGTCCCGACGGCGGCTCCATCGTGATCATCAGCTCCACCAACGGTTTACGTGGCACGGCGGGCGCCGCGCACTACACCGCCAGCAAGCACGCCGTCGTGGGGCTGGCTCGCACGCTCGCCAATGAACTGGGACCACGAGGTATCCGGGTCAACACCGTGCACCCCGGCGCGGTGGCCACACCGATGGTGCGCAATTCCGACACCTACAAACGGCTGCGCCCCGACCTGGACAACCCCACCGAAGCCGACGCCGTCGAGGTTCTCACCGCCCGCAATCTGCTGCCGGTGCCGTGGGTGGAACCAGTCGATGTGGCCAACGCCGCGGTGTTCCTGGCCTCCGAATACGCCCGTTACATCACCGGAACGCAACTCGTCGTCGATGCCGGCCTGACTCAGAAGACGACGTGACCGGCAGCGCCCAACGTTAGGAGTAACTATGACCGATCTGGCCAAGTACGGGCCGTGGGCCGTCATCGCCGGAGGATCCGAAGGTGTCGGTGCCGAATTCGCCCGTCAGCTCGCCGAATCAGGATTCAACCTGGTGCTCATCGCTCGCAAACCGGGGCCGCTGGAAGAGACCGCGCAGCGCTGTCGCGCAGTCGGTTCCGAGGTGTGGACCATTTCCGTGGACCTGCTCGACCCGCAGTCGGTGACTCAGATCGCCGGAATCACCGCCGATCTCGACGTCGGGCTGCTGATCTACAACGCCGGGGCCAGCACCTGTAATGAGTTGTTCCTGGACGCGGACCTCGGCGAGTTTCAGAAGGTGACCGACCTCAACGTCACCCGGATGCTGGAGATGGTGCAGCACTACGGCAGGTCGATGGTCGACCGCGGGCGGGGCGGCATCATGATCGTCGGCTCGCTCTCGGGCTACATGGGCGCTTGGCGGCATTCCATTTACGCCGGGGCCAAGGCGTTTTCCCGGATGTTCGCCGAAAGCCTGTGGCTGGAACTGCGAGAGCGCAACGTCGACGTGCTCGAGTTGGTCCTGGGCGTGACCCGGACACCGGCGATGGAGCGGGTCGGTCTGAACTTCGATGCGCCCGGGATCCGCGTCGGCGAGCCGGCCGAGGTGGCCGCGGAGGGCCTGGCCCACCTGGCTGACGGCCCGGTATGGGTGGCCGGTGGTAACGCCGATCAGGCGGAGACCAACAGTGCTCCGGACCGGTCCCGGGTGGTGTCGGAAACCCATCAGGCGATCATGGCCTTGATGCCCGGAGCGCATTGACCGTGCGGCTGGGTCTGTCGACGCCGATTGTGGTGCAGGTCCCCGGCATGGCCTCGCCCTGGGAGGCCGAGGCGGGAATCGAGGATCTGGCCCGGATTGCCTCAGCGGCAGATGATCTCGGATTTGATCATCTGACCTGCTCTGAGCACGTGGCGGTGCCGTCGGCGGAGGCGGCTGTCCGAGGGGCGGTCTACTGGGATCCGGTGGCGACCCTGGGATTCCTGGCGGCGCGGACCCGACGGATCCGCCTGGCCACCTCGGTGTTGGTGCTGGGCTACCATCACCCGCTGGAAATCGCCAAACGTTACGGCACCCTGGACCGGGTCAGTGCCGGACGCCTGGTGCTCGGTGTCGGAATTGGTTCTCTCAAAGAGGAATTCGATCTTCTCGGGGCTGCGTGGGAACAACGGGCGGCACGAGCTGACGATGCACTTCGTGCACTGCGCACCTCGTTGTCGACTGCGACACCGAGCTATCACGGGCCGTTCTACGACTACCAGGGCATGACGGTGCTGCCATCTGCCGAGCAAGATCGGGTGCCGATCTGGGTCGGTGGGCGCAGCGCCGCGTCGTTGCACCGGGCGGTCGAACTGGCCGATGGTTGGATGCCGTTCGGGTTGCCCGCGGGATCGATACGGGAGTTGCTGGCCGAGGTCGAGCCGCCACCAGGTTTCGACGTGGTGCTCTCGGCTACCGTGGATCCCGGGTCTGATCCGGAGGCCACCCGAGAGCGGCTGACAACACTGCGTGACGCCGGGGCCACCGCGATCACCTGCGCGGTGCGGGCCGACAACGGGGATCACTATTGCGAGCAACTCGCCCGGTTACGTGAGATAGAGGAGCGCCACCTATGACCATCGAGCAGCAGATACTCACCCGCCTGCGGCGTCTCGAAGATGAGCTGGCCATCACGAAACTCTTGGCTTCCTACGGCCCGTCGGTCGATGCCGCTAATGCCGACAACGCGGCTGCGCTGTGGTCCGTCGACGGCACCTACGACGTCGAGGACTGGCAGATGACCGGCCGGCGCGGCGTACACGAGATGGTCAGCTCGGCGAGCCATCAGAACCTGGTGGCCCAGGGCTGTTGTCACTTTCTGGGGCCGGCCGTGGTGACGGTCGACGGCGACACTGCGGTCGCAGTGTGCGAATCGCTGGTGCTGGTGCGTGACGATGCGGGTTATCGGGTGTGGCGCGCCACCGCCAACCACTTTGCGCTGGAACGCGTTGACGGGCGATGGCAGATCACCACCCGCACCAGCCGATTGCTTAACGGGGATCCGTACGCACATACGCTGTTGAACCGCGGACTGGCCGGGGAACCCGTGCCCGGACGCGACTGAGAGGCGCGCATGTCCGCCACCGACTGCCCACTCGTGTTCTTTTCATTCGTCTCACTCGAAGGCGGCGACGCTGAAGACCACCGCCGATACAACGAATGGCATCAACTCGACCACCGCCCGGAAAACCTCGCGCTACCCGGAATCGCTTGGGGCGACCGGTGGAGCCGTCCGGTCAGGTGCCGTGCGGCCTCTACGTCCGAGCCCGCCCACGCCGACACCGACTACGTCGCGATGTACTGGTTTCGTTCTCCGGTCGAGGAATCGGTGCGCGAATGGGAACAATTGGGCGCCGACTCCGTCCAGTGGGGCCGTGGTCCCGCGATCCCCGGGGTGCGCCGCACAGTGTTGGCGTTCTTCCGCCCGGTCAAGGGTTATGCAGCCGCCTCCGCGTTGGTCTCGCCCGCCGTCATCCCATATCGGCCCAACCGCGGACTGCACCTGACGATGACCCGCTTCGCCGAACCGTTGGGCGAAGCTGCCCACCAGCATCACCAATGGGAGGACCGGGTCGCGATTCCCGCCTTGCTGGATCTCGACGGAGTGGCCGGCGCCTGGACATTTGCGCTGGACCGCCACCAGCGGAATGGCCTGGGGTTGCGGTCGTTGGAGGCTGCGGATTCGCCCGGTGGTCTGCGTATTCGGTTGCTCTACCTCGACGAAGAACCCATTCGCGTTTCCGAGCGGATCGCCGAGCGGTTGGCTCAGACCCCGTCGCCGACAGCGACTGGCGAACTCGTCATCGACACACCGTTGAACACAATTATCCCCTGGCAAGATTGGTGACCATGGGCACATATGTGGTGACAGGTTCCGCGTCTGGAATGGGGCGTGCGGCGGCGCAGCGACTGATCGCCGACGGACATCGGGTGATCGGTGTCGACCTGCGTGAGGCCGACGTGATCGCGGATCTTTCGACACCGCAGGGTCGTTCGGATGGCGCGGCGGCGGTGCTCGCGTTGGCCGACGGCCGGCTCGACGGCGCAGTCCTGGCGGCCGGCGTCGGTCCGTTACCCGGGCGCGACAACGTCAAACTGATCCTCTCGGTCAACTACTTCGGGGTCGTCGACCTACTGCGGGCCTGGCAGCCGGCTTTCGCCGCGAGCGGCAACGCGAAAGTGGTCGTCGTCGGAAGCAACTCGAGCACCACGATGCCGATGGTGCCCAATGTTGCGGTGCGGGCACTCTTGCGCGATGACCTGGACCGGGCCAACCGCGTGTTGCGGCGGTTTTTCGCTGCCGCCCCGTCGCTCGCTTACGGTGCCTCCAAGATCGCCGTCTCCCGTTGGGTCCGGCGTACCGCCGTGACGAAGTCCTGGGCGGGGTCGGGTATCAGGCTCAACGCGATCGCCCCCGGCGCCATCATGACGCCGCTGCTCGAAAAGCAACTGGCCTCACCGCGCGAAGCGAAGGCAGTGCAGTCCTTCCCGGTGCCGATCGGAGGTTTCGGGAACCCGGAGCATCTCGCCGAGTGGATGGTCTTCATGCTCTCCGACGCCGCTGACTTCCTCTGCGGAAGTGTGGTATTCGTCGACGGTGGATCGGACGCCTACTTCCGCTCCGATGCCTGGCCCCGCCGGGTACCGACGCGCGGGCTGGCCAGGTACCTGCTGCGGTTTCTGAAACGCCCCTAGGGCAGCTGCCTCACCGATTCAGGAACCCGGTGACCACCGATTCGAAGGCCTCCTTGGCCTCGATCATCGCCCAGTGTCCGCAATTGGGGAACACGTGGAGCTCCGCGTTGGGAATGGTGCGCATCGGGATCAGCGACATGTCCAGTGGGCTGACGCGGTCGTCGCGTCCCCAGGTCAACAGCGTCGGCGCGGCCACCTTGTGCATCCGTGCCCAGGGCATCGGTAGGTCGGACGCGGCCATCGCCGCCATCATGGCCGTGAAGGCCGCCTTGCCGTACATCCGCCGTGCGGCGGCCAGCGTCTCCGGGTCGGTGGCCAGCGTCCAGCGCTCTTCGATGAGCTCGTCGGTGACCAGGGACTGGTCGTAGACCATGGAACGCAGCCAGTCGACGAGGCGCTGCCGGGTCGGATCCTCGGTGAACTCCTGCAGCAGGCGGATGCCCTCGCTGGGCCCGGGGGAGAAGATCGTGGTACCGATGCCGCCGATCGTCACGAGCCGGCCCACGCGGTCTGGGGCGGTGATGGCGGTGTTGATGCCGACGCCGCCGCCCATCGAGTTGCCGACGATATCCACGCGGTCGACACCGAGGGCGTCGAGGAACGGAACCACCGTGCCCTGGGCGGTGACCATCGGATGGCCACCCCAGTCATCCGATACGCCGAAGCCGGGGAACTCCAGGATCAGACACCGGAAGCGTTCGGCGAACGTCGGCAGCACGCCACGGAAATTGCGCCAGCCGGTCACCCCCGGGCCTGAGCCGTGCAGGAACAGCACGACCGGTCCGTCGCCGACGTCGTAGTACCGCAAACTGCCTGCGCTGGTGTTGATCTCACGTAGTGCAGCTGCAGAATTCGACACGGATTGTCCTTCGTCTCGCGGAGTCATCGCTGTCCACCTTCACATGCCGGCGCGCAGTCGGCAACGACGTGTTCCGCTGACCGGTGAACACCGCCGATCCCTGGTCCCGGCTTCGATCTCCCGTTGGGCGGGACAGCCCATGGCAGGCCCGGTGACGGACTGCGATTGTTCCCCAGACGTGTGGTCCGCGTCATACCCGGCGTCATACCCGGTGTCATACCCAACCTCGACCGGCCCCGCGCAGAACGGAGAATCCCTATGCCACAGCGACAGCTCGCCGTCCCACTTGAGGGGGTGGGTGGGTTGTTCGCCATGTCGGTCGACGCGGTGAAGTTCGTGGTGCGCGGGCCATTTCAGTGGCGCGAATTCCTCGACCAATCCTGGTTCGTGGCGCGGGTGGCCATGGCGCCGACGCTGCTGGTGGCGATCCCGTTCACCGTCCTGGTGTCGTTCACCTTGAACATCCTGTTGCGGGAGTTGGGGGCGGCAGACCTCTCCGGGGCCGGCGCGGCCTTCGGCGCGGTGACCCAGGTGGGGCCGATGGTGACCGTGCTCATCGTGGCCGGTGCCGGCGCCACGGCGATGTGCGCCGACCTGGGCTCGCGCACCGTGCGCGAAGAGATCGACGCCATGGAGGTACTGGGCATCAACCCGGTGCAACGGCTGGTCACTCCCCGGATGCTGGCCTCCGGTCTGGTGGCCTTGCTGCTCAACAGCGTCGTCGTGATCATCGGAATCCTTGGGGGATACCTGTTTTCCGTGTTCGTCCAAGACGTCAACCCGGGCGCGTTCGCGGCGGGCATCACCCTGCTCACCGGCATTCCCGAGGTCGTCATCTCCTGCGTCAAGGCCGCGTTGTTCGGCCTGATCGCCGGCCTGGTCGCCTGCTACCGCGGCCTGACCGTGTCCGGCGGCGGCGCCAAGGCGGTGGGCAACGCGGTGAACGAAACCGTGGTCTACGCGTTCATGGCGCTGTTCGTGGTCAACGTGGTGGTCACCGCCATCGGTATCCAGATGACGACCCGATGACGGCGTCCGCGGCGGCACTCCAGTCGGCCTACCCGCGCCTGTCCCGGGCCGTGCGGCGGCCCGTCGACGTCGTGAGCGGGATCGGGGACCACGTCCTGTTCTACGGTCGGGCCCTGGCCGGCATGCCCTACGCGGTCGCGCACTACCGCAAGGAAGTCATCCGGCTGATCGCCGAAATCAGCATGGGCGCAGGCACACTCGCGATGATCGGCGGAACCGTCGTGATCGTCGGGTTCCTGACCCTGGCCACCGGTGGTGTGCTGGCGATCCAGGGCTACAGCTCGCTGGGCAACATCGGCATCGAAGCGCTCACCGGCTTTCTGGCGGCCTTCATCAACGTCCGCATCTCGGCGCCCATCGTCGCGGGCATCGGCCTGGCCGCCACCTTCGGCGCCGGCGTCACCGCCCAGCTCGGCGCGATGCGGATCAACGAAGAGATCGACGCGGTGGAATCCATGGCCATCCGCTCGGTCGAATACCTGGTGAGCACGCGCATCGCCGCGGGCATGCTCGCCATCACCCCGCTGTACTCGATCGCGGTGATCCTGTCCTTCCTGGCGTCGCAGTTCACCACGGTGGTGCTGCTCGGACAGTCGGGTGGGCTCTACGGCCACTACTTCAGCACGTTCCTCAACCCGATCGACCTGCTGTGGTCGTTCCTGCAGGCCCTGCTGATGGCGTTGGCGATCCTGCTGGTCCACACCTACTACGGGTTCTTCGCCACCGGTGGTCCGGCCGGCGTGGGCGTGGCGGTCGGCAACGCGGTGCGCACGTCGCTGATCGTCGTCGTGTCCATCACGCTACTGATCTCACTGGCCGTGTACGGGTCCAACGGCAACTTCAACCTTTCCGGCTAGCGAAGGCAACCGATGTCGCGTGACGCTAAACGTCTTCTGAGCGGGCTGACCACGCTCCTGGTGATCGCCGCGCTGATCACCGGCGCCATCGTGCTGTTTCGCGGCGGCGTCGCACCCACTGCCTCGGTGACGGTGATCTCGCCGCGCGCGGGACTGGTGATGAACCCCGACGCCAAGGTCAAACTGCACGGTGCGCAAGTGGGCAAGGTCGTCGCCATCGATACCCTGCCCGACGGGCAAGCCGCGCTTCGCCTGGCCATGAATCTCGATGCACTCCAATTGATTCCGGCCAACACGGGCGTCGAGATCGCCTCCAGTACGGTGTTCGGTGCCAAGTTCGTGGCGCTCGTCCCGCCGCCGGAGCCGTCGCCGGAAACGATGTATGCCGGCCAGGTTCTCGATGCCGGCCATACCACTGTCGAAATCAACACGGTGTTCGAGCAATTGGTGTCGGTGCTGTCGCAGATCCAACCGGAAAAGCTCAACGAAACCCTTGGCGCGATGGCCCAGGCCTTCGACGGCCGAGGGGACAAGCTCGGTCAGACCCTGGTCGATCTCGACGCCATGCTGGCCAAGATCGCGCCCAGCCTGCCGACGCTTCGACACGAGATGTCCGTCGCGCCACAGGTGATCGGCGCCTATGCCGACGCCGCACCGGATCTGACGGACACGATGCGCAACGCGACGCAGCTCGGTGACACCGTCGTCGACCGCCAGGCCGACCTGGATTCCTTGCTGCTCAGCACAATCGGGCTGGCCGACATCGGCACCGAGGTGGTGGCCACCAACAGCGACGCGGTGACTCAGACGATGAACCTGCTGGTGCCGACCACGAACCTGCTCAACCAGTACCACCCGGCACTAACCTGTGGGCTCAAAGGCATGGAGCCGCTGGCCATGGGGCCCCCGCAGCCGCTGCCCGGCGTCATGTTGCTCGACTCGTTTCTGCTGGGCACCGAGCGCTATCGCTACCCGGGCAACCTGCCGAAGGTCGCGGCCAAAGGCGGGCCGCAGTGCCAGGGCCTACCGGAGGTCGGTTTCCAGCAGCGGCCGCCGTTCGTGGTCACCGATATCGACGCGGACCCGGCACAGTACGGAAATCAGGGGATTCTGTTGAACTCCGACGCGCTCAAGCAAGCGCTGTACGGAACGCTCGACGGTCCGCCGCGCAACACCCCCCAGATAGGACAACCGGGATGACGCGCAGCTACGGGACGGCGATCAAGTTCGGCGTGTTCGGCGTGGTGATGCTGTTGTTGACCGCGGCGTTGTTCGCGATCATGGGCCAGTACCGCACCGGCGCGGTGAACGGTTACTCGGCCGTGTTCGCCGACGCGTCCAGCCTGAAGGCCGGCGATTCGGTGCGCGTGGCCGGTATTCGCGTCGGCACCGTCAATGACGTTGTGCTGCAACCCGACAACACGGTGCTGGTGCACTTCGACTCCGACCGCGAGGTGGTGCTGACCACCGCCACGAAGGTGGCGGTGCGCTACCTCGACCTGGTCGGCAACCGGTATCTGGAGCTGCTCGACAGCCCCGGATCGACGAAGATCCAGCCGGCGGGATCCCAGATCCCCCTGGCCCGCACCGAGCCGGCATTGGACCTCGACCTGTTGCTCGGCGGCCTCAAGCCCGTCATCCAGGGGCTCAACGCACAGAACGTCAACGCCCTGACGAACTCGCTGATCCAGATCCTCCAGGGTCAGGGTGGCACCGTGGAATCACTGTTGTCCCATACGACCACGTTCACCCAGGCGCTCGCCGACAACGGGCAGACCGTGCAGCAACTGATCGACAACCTGAAAACCGTGATGGCCACGGTGGCCAAGGACGGTGACCGCTTTTCCGGCGCCGTGGAAAAGCTTCAACAGCTCGTCACCGGTCTGGCGCAGGAGCGCGATCCCATTGGAGAGGCCATCACCGCCCTGGACAACGGCACCGCCTCCCTGACGGATCTGATGACCCAAGCCCGGCCGCCCCTGTCGGGCACCGTCGACCAACTCACCCGCCTGGCGCCGCTGCTGTCCAACGAAGACGACATGGCTCGTTTGGATCTCGCGCTGCAGAAGGCGCCGGCCAACTACCGCAAGCTCGTGCGGTTGGGAGCCTACGGCAGCTTCATCAACCAGTACCTGTGCGGCATGAACGTCCGGGTCACCGATCTGCAGGGCCGCACCGCGTACTTCCCGTGGATCATGCAGAACACCGGACGCTGTGGAGAGCCCTGATGCTGAAATACCGTGGATCACATCTCATCCGCAGCGGGCTCATCGGCATCGTGCTGATCACGCTGATCATCGCCGTGGGGTTGCAGCCGCAAGCGCTGTGGTCGTGGGCCACCTCGATCAAATACCACGCCTTGTTCACCGAGGCGGGCGGGCTGACCGAGGGCAATGACGTCAAGGTCTCCGGCGTCACCAAAGGCATCGTCACCGACGTCGCCCTGAGCCACGGCAAGGCACTGGTGACCTTCACCCTCGACAGCACGGTACGTCTGGGATCGGAGACCACCGCGCACATCCGGACCGGAACCATGCTGGGCGCCCGGATGCTCACCGTGGAACCGGCCGGCACCGGAGCCCTGCGTGCTTCGGACACGATCCCGGTCACCCGCACGTCGTCGCCGTACTCGTTGACCAATGCGGTCGGTGACTTCACGACCAACACCGAAGGAACCGACACCGCGGCGCTCACCCAATCGCTGGATACGTTGTCGGACACCATCGATCGCATGGCGCCACAGCTGGGGCCGACGTTCGACGGCCTGACCAGGTTGTCGGAAATGCTGAACGACCGAAACGACTCCCTGGCAAACCTGCTCAAGAGCGCCGCCGACGTGACCGGCATCCTTTCCAAGCGCAGCGAGCAGGTCAACGCACTGCTGCTGGACGCGAACGCGTTGACCGGGGTGCTCGATCAGCGCCGGTACGCCATCGTCAACTTGCTGGCCAACACCTCGGCGTTGGCTCAGCAGATCAACGGGCTCGTCCACGACAACGAGGAAGAACTGGCGCCCACCCTGGAGCAACTCAACGCGGTGACTGCGATGCTGGAGAAGAACCGGGATAAAATCGCCAAGGCTCTGTCCGGTCTGGCGAAATACCAAGTCACCCAGGGTGAATCGGTGAACAACGGCTGGTACTACAACGCCTTCGTCGGCAACCTGCTGCCGTCGCAGACCCTGCAGCCCTTCCTCGACTACGCGTTCGGCTTCCGGCGCGGCACCAATGCCGGACTGCCGCCCGACAACGCCGGCCCGCGTGCCGAGTTCCCCTGGCCCCGCAACGGCATTCCGGGAGGAAGTCGATGATCACCCGTCACCGTGCGCGCATCAGTCGCGGCGCCCTGGTCCTGCTCGTCGCCCTGGCGTTGGCCGGCACCGCGGTGGTGGTGCGGCACACCGTCATGGCGCCCACCACGATCACCGCGTACTTCACGTCGGCCACCGCGATCTACCCGGGCGACGAAGTGCGGGTGGCCGGCGTCAAGGTCGGCTCCATCACGAGCATCGAGCCGGCCGGCGCGCAGGCACGGTTCACCCTCGCCATCGATCGGGGGGTGAAGATCCCGGCCGATGCCAAGGCGATCGTCATGGCCCAGAACCTGGTTGCCGCGCGCTACGTGCAACTGACGCCGGCCTACGAAGACGTCGGGCCGACCATGGCCGACGGTGCCCAGATCGGCGTCGAGCGCACCGCCGTGCCGGTCGAGTGGGACCAGGTCAAAGACCAGCTGATGCGGCTGGCGACCGATCTGGGGCCGCTCCACGGGGAATCGGCCACCTCGCTGAGCCGCTTCGTCGACAGCGCGGCGGCCGCCATGGACGGCAACGGCGAGAAACTGCACCAGGCGATCAACCAATTGTCCAGTGTGGGGCGTGTTCTCGCCCACGGTAGCGGCGACATCGTCGACATCATCAAGAACCTGCAGATTTTCGTCACCGCGCTGCGGGACAGCAACACCCAGATCGTCCAGTTCCAGGACCGGCTCGCCAGCGTCACCAGCGTCGTCGACGGCAGCCGTTCCGATCTCGACGGTGCCCTGACGAACCTGGCGTCCGCGGTCGGCAACGTGCAGCGATTCATCGCCGGCAGCCGGGACCAGACTGCCGAACAACTCGAGCGGTTGACCAACGTCACCCAGAACCTGGTGGACAACCAGACCCAGCTGAAGAACGTCCTGCACGTCGCACCCAACGCGATTGCCAACGGCTACAACATCTACAACCCCGACAGCGGGACGGCGGTCGGTGCCTTCGCGTTGTCCAACTTCGCCGATCCGGTTGCGGTGGTGTGCTCGGCGATCGCGGCGGTCAAGAACGCCACTGCGGCAGAAACCTCCAAACTGTGTGCGCAGTACCTCGGCCCGGCCCTGTCATTGATCAACTTCAATTACCTACCGATGCCGTTCAACGCTTATCTACGTAAGGCGCCCAGCCCGCACAACCTGGTGTACACCGATCCCGCTCTCGCCCCCGGCGGAGCGGGCGGACAGCCCGTACCGCCGGAACAGCCACCGGCCGTATCGGCCTACACCGGCGCCGGTGACGTCGCGCCGCCGGCTGGATGGGGTGCGCCGCCCGGCCCGCCCGGGGCCTATGCACCGGACGGATTGCCGGCGTCCCCGGCACCCGCCTTGTTCCCCGGTGCACCGATACCGCCGGGCACGCCGCCCGCGGCGCCGGCTGAACCACCAAAAACGCTGCACGACATGCTGCTTCCCGCCGAAGCCGGCCCCGCTGCGGCACCGCCGGACCAAGGAGGCACGCCATGACGGCTCGGTTGACCCGGGTGGCGGCCGCCTGCTCGGCGATGATGATGACGGTGAGCGGCTGCGCATTCCACGGGCTGAACTCACTGCCGCTACCCGGCACGGTCGGGCGTGGGTCCGATGCGGCGGTGTATCACGTGGAGCTGGCCAATATCGGGACGCTGGAATCGAATTCGCCCGTGATGATCAGCGACGTCATCGTGGGCAGTGTGTCCGGCATGAAAGTCGACGGCTGGCACGCCGACGTGGAGATCTCGGTGAAACCCGACGTCGTCGTGCCCGCCAACGCTGTTGCGACGGTGGGGCAGACCAGCCTGCTGGGCTCCATGCACATCGCCCTCGACCCGCCGCTGGGACAATCTCCGTCCGGCCGGCTGGCTCCGGGTGCGACGCTCGAACTCGACCGCACGGCAACGTATCCGTCGACCGAACAGACACTGTCGTCACTGGCGGTACTCGTCAACGGCGGCGGTCTCGGCAAGATCGGTGACCTGGTGACCGAGTTCAACGCCGCGCTCGATGGCCGCCAGGTACAGATCCGAGATCTGCTCACCCGCCTCGACGATATCGTCGGCCTGTTCGCCGACCAGCGCGACGACATCAACGCCACCATCACGGAGCTGAACCAGCTCAGTGGCACGCTGGCCGGACAGCAGGAGGTGGTTACTGCTGCGCTGCAACGGATCCCGCCGGCACTGGACGTGCTGCTCAAGGAACGCCCTCGCATCACCACCGCGCTGGAAAAGTTCGGCCGGTTCAGCGACACCGCCACCACACTCATCAACGCGACCCGCGACGACGTCGTCACCAACCTGCGCAACCTCGAACCGACGGTGCGCGCACTGGCTGACGTCGGGCCGAATCTGGGCACGGTACTGGCATTTGCCCCGGCCTACCCTTATCCACAGAACTTCATCGACCGGGCAATCCGTGGTGACTACCTCAACGAGTTCATCACCTTCGACTTCACCGTTCCGCGACTGAAGCGGGGACTGTTCCTCGGAACCCGATGGGGCCAGGAGGGGCTGCCGCTGACGCCGGCACCCGGAGATCCCTGGTTCGCCAACTACACGAAAGACCCGATCAACATGCCGCTGACACCGCCGCCGGCAGCAGTGGCCACGATGCCGCCGCTGATCGACCCGGCCCCGGCGGACGATCAACCGGCCGCGCCGACCGAAGGTGGCAACTGATGCTCACCCGCTTCATCCGTGTGCAATTGGTGATCTTCGCGGTAGCTGCCGTCATCGGCATGGCTGCGATGGGCATCGTCTACCTGCAGGCTCCGACCCTGCTGGGCATCGGGCGCATGACGGTGACGCTGCAACTGCAGGGCACCGGAGGGCTCTACCAGTTCTCCAACGTGACGTACCGCGGCGTCCAGATCGGCAAGGTCACCGAGGTGAAACCGACGCGGGAGGGCGCCGAAGCCACCCTGTCACTGAACACCTCTCCCAAGATCCCGGCAGACCTGCACGCCGCGGTGCTGAGCGTCTCGGCGGTGGGAGAGCAGTACGTCGACCTGCAACCGCGCAACGAATCGGGGCCGTACCTGCATGACGGGTCGGTGATCCCGGTGGCCAACACCTCGATCCCCCAAGCGGTGGGGCCGATGCTCGATCAGGTCAGCTCGCTGATCGGAAGCATCCCCAAAGACAAGATCAGTCCACTACTGGACGAAACCTTCAAGGCCTTCAACGGGTCCGGGTACGATATCGGGTCCTTGCTGGACTCCTCCTCGCAACTGATCGCCGATGCGAACGCCGCCGCTGATCAGTCCCGTGCGCTGATCGATGACAGCGCACCGCTTCTCGACGGCCAGGCCGAGTCGATCGATGCGATCCGGACCTGGGCGCGCAGCGTCGCCGGCATCAGCCGCCAACTCGTCGACGACGACGCACACGTGCACACTCTGCTCAAGGATGGACCGGGAGCGGCCGACGAAGCCTCTCGACTGTTCAATCAAGTCAAACCGACGCTGCCGTTGCTGCTGGCCAACCTGACCAGCCTGGGGCAGATCGGCGTGACCTACCATCCCGCGCTGGAACAACTGCTGGTGTTGCTGCCTCCCTCTATCGCGTCGACCCAGTCCTACGGTGTGCCGAAGAACAACCCGACCGGTATGTCGTTGGGTGACTTCACCCTCAACATCGGCGACCCGCCGGCGTGCACCGTCGGATTCCTGCCGCCCTCGGAATGGCGGTCGCCGGAGGACACCAGCGATATCGACACCCCCGACGGCTTGTACTGCAAACTGCCGCAGGATTCGCCGATCGGTGTCCGCGGGGCACGCAACTATCCGTGCATGGGCAAGCCCGGCAAGCGGGCACCCACGGTCGAAATCTGCGAAAGTGACCAGCCCTACCAGCCTTTGGCAATGCGCCAGCACGCGCTCGGCCCGTACCCGATCGACCCCAACCTGCTGGCGCAAGGAATCGCTCCGGATGCCCGGGTGGATCACGACGCGACGATCCACGGACCGGTGGAGGGCACCCCGCCGCCCGCCGACGCTCCCATGGTGCCCCCGCCGCCTGCCGGTGCACCCGCGGTGGCTCCTAGTGCGTTCGGTCCCAACGGATCTGGCGGGCCGTCGGTGGCGATCGCCACCTACGACCCGAGCACGGGCCGGTATGCGACGCCGGACGGGGCGGTGTATCGCCAGAGCAACCTGGTGCCGCACGCGGGCGATCAGACCTGGAAGGACCTGTTCCCGACCTGATCTGCAGGCCGGGGGTCAGCCGGTCTTCACCAACTTGAACGGCATCGTGATGAAAAGTACGTTGCTGCTTCCACAACTGCCGCTGACCCCGGTGGTCGAATCTTCGCCGAGCAATGTCGTCGAGGTGGGATCGCTTGCCGTGGCGTCCTTGTTGGAGGGGAAGAAGCGGTACACCTGCAAACCCGGGCCGGCCGTGCCGTCGGGGCACGGCTGCCAGTTGTCCACCGTCTTCTTGACGAACCAGACACCGCTCTTCATGTAGATCGGTGCGCTCCATCCCCAGTCACTGTTGACAGTGCCGGTGCACTCGGTGGGATAGCTGCACGTCGTGGAGATCGTCCAGGTGCTGCGGATGCTGGCCTCATCGTGGAAGACGTCGTTGGTCTTCGCCCACTCGCCGTTGGAGGTGGCGACATAGGTGCCGTTGAGGCCCCACTTGGGCGACGCGTCCGCAACCGGGCTGTGCACGCAGCCGAGCACCGCAGCGCTGAGCACTCCCGCCCCAGTGAATGCCGTCGACATCCGCATGACCACTCCTCTGCATGCCGGCCCGCGGCAGTCGCCGCGGCAGCCTTCACTGTCCAACGTCTGCCGATTTGTGACGGCCACCCTCCCGCCCAGTGGGCATTGTGATGGCACGCGGATTTCGCCGTGCCACAGTGTCGTCCGTGCGGATAGCGGTGGCGGCTTCGATTGGACTGCTCGTTGCGGGATTGGCCGCTGCGCCCCCGGCAAACGCCACACCGGTCGAGTGCAACGATCCCTCTTGCGTACCCGGCATCGTCGGTGGAGTGGTGCTCGGCGCAGCTTGCGCGAACACGACACACTTCGTGTTCGGCACCACCTCGTGGGGGCGGCTCGTCTTTTGCGGATCACCGCGCCGCTACGAACCGCGCTGGTTCCGGTCCCCGCCGTTGAAGGGCATCCGTGAGGAGAACACGCCATGCGGCGGGTCCGTGAACAACGTTGCGCAGGCGCCAGACGGACTGTTCCTGAGCTGTGTGGTGACCGATGGGGCGAGCAGGTGGGTCCGCGGTGATGTCTGATGTCGTGCGTCGTGTGATGGGCGCGTTGGTCGTCGTCGGTGCCGTGGTTCTCCCGGTCACGCAGGCGCGCGCGGACGACGGGCCACTGCACCGGGTGACATACACGGTCAGCGTCGAACAGGCGACGCCGGTCAGCATCTACTTCCGCGAGGCCGACCCACCGAACTGGGCGGATTACAGCCACAACCCCTATGAATTCAGCCCCAAAGACGATCTCACGCTCGAACCTGACAAGCCCTGGATTCGTGAAACCATGCTCGCCGATCCGATGCAGTGGGCCATGGTCACCGTGACCACGGCGGGGCTGTCTCCGCAACCTGTGCAGACTCTGCGATGTGAACTGGCTGTCGATGGAATCGTGGTCGACCGGGCTGCGGGGCCCAAGGGCGCGTTGTGTTCGCTGCGCCATTGGTGAATTGCGCTGGTGACCGCTGGGCGGGACAGCGGCATCGATGTGGACTCCACCGGCATTAGCGTGCGGGGCAATCCCATCGGAGGTGCACCATGCGGTTACTCAGCCGTTCAGACGAGGTAACTGAGACAACCGTGCCCGAGGCCGAACCGTCAGACCAGGGCGAGAAACGCCGAGGCAGGCCGAAATTGGCGACGGCGGCGGGCGTGGCCGGCGCCGTCGGCGTTCTGCTGAGCGTGGCGCTGCTGGCGGTGACCGGTTACCTGGTCCGGTACCAAGTGCAGGCCGACCAGACCCAACAGCGTCGCGCGGAATTTGCCGCAGCTGCATCACAAGCCGTGGTCACCCTGATGTCGATCGACAGCGCTGCCGCAGAGGACAACGTACGGCAGATCGTCGACAACTCGACCGGACAATTCAAAGACGACTTCCAGTCCGCCTCCGACGATTTGATCAGAGCCGCAAAAGATTCCAAGGCGGCGACCAAGGCCACAGTTGCCGCGTCCGCCGTGCAGTCGATGACCGCCGACACCGCCGTTGTGCTGGTCAGCGCGGCGACCACGATCAACGACGCAGCTGGGGCCGGTCAGCAGCCACGCAACTGGCGGCTGAGCGTCACGATGCTCGACGACGGGGGACAGATCAAGATGTCGAAGGTGGAGTTCGTCCCGTGAGCACAATCGAAGCTGATACTGAAATCCCGTCCGACTCCGAATCTCTCGACGAGGAGCCGAAAGCCGCCGACCCGGATGACGTGGCCGACGAGTGCGACGACACCGCCACCGATGGTCCGCAGCGCGGCACGCGGTGGATCCGGCGACGATGGCGCGCTGTTGCCATCGTGTGTGTACTCCTGGCCTCAGCGAGTTCGGCGGCGGCCGTGTACTTCGGCGGGTACCGCGACGCACACGAGACGGCCGGCGAGACCACCGCGGTGATCGATGCCGCCTCTGACGGCTCGGTGGCGTTGTTGTCCTATGCCCCAGAGAGTTTGGATCAGGACATCGCGACCGCACAATCTCACTTGACCGGCGAATTCTTGACGTACTACAGCCAATTCGCCGAACAGTTCGTCACACCGGCGAGCAAGGAGAAAGACATCCGCGCCGCCGCTTCGGTCGTTCGGGCGGCCGCCATCGACGTGCAACCAGACACGGCGCAGGTGTTGGTGTTCCTGAATCAAGCCACCACAAGTCGCACCAACCCCCAACCTGTCGAGGCCGCCAGCGCGGTGAAGGTGGGCCTGACGAAGGTCGACGGCGATTGGCGAATCTCCTCCTTCGATCCGGTGTAGCTCTTCGATCCGGTGTAACCCTTCGATCCGGCTCAGCCGCAGCACGTGATTCGCCGGACCACACCGTGTCGCCCATCCGTCACTCGCCGAGATGTGGCGGAGTCGTCTCGGTGAGGTGGGGCCTGGGCCGCCCCGGCGGCGGCTTCCTACGGGCCGCGGGTTGTCTTGTTTTCGAGGACACAGTCGTTGACGGGGTATGCGCGTTCGATCGGGATCTCGTCGAGCAGTATCCAGCCGGTCGGTAGCACTGGATCGGGCGGTTCTGGTTCGAGCGGGCCTGTGTCCCAGAGGTGTTCGACATTGGGCGCGGTGAGTGTGAGCTCGTCGAACATGCTGTCCCACTGGGGATCCCATGGTGCGGGAATTTCGGGCTCCGGTCCCAGGTGCCACCGCGGCTCAACGTGTGGTGCCAGCTCCGGATCGGGAGCGGGCTGAACCGGAGGTTCAGGGTCGGGCTGGATTTGTGGTTCGGGTTCCGGCTCGGGTTGGTGCTCAGGCCGCAGCGTGAGGTCCGGCTCGGCCGGGGCCGCCGCGTCCGGCGCGGGTTCGGGCTCGGATCCGGGTGGGACGAGGAGAAGTTCGGGGCGGTGGTGGTAGTTGATGCGGTGTTGGCCGTGGTCGAGGGCAGGTGGCGGGTGCCATTCGACCTCACCGTTGGGGTTGATGGTGGTGGTGTAGCCGCCATCGCTGTTGACGAGGCGGTTGTCGGGGCCGCAGGCCAGGGCCATGTCATCGACGTTGGTGTCACCGCCCTCGGCCCAGTCTTTGCGGGCGTGATGGACCTGGCAGCCGTAGGGGCCGACGGTGCAGCCCGGTTTGGTGCAGCCACCGTCGCGGGCGATGAGCATGATGCGTTGGGCGGGGCTGGCGATGCGCCGGGCCCGGAAGTAGGCCAGCGCTGCCCCGGTGGCTTCGTCGAACACCGCCAGGTGGTGGCTGCCGTGGGCGCCCATGCGGATGACGTCTTTGATCGGGAGTTTGGTGCCATCCCCGCTGACGCCGATGCCGGCACGCGATTCGAGATCTTGCAGGGTGGTGCGGATGATCACCGACACCGGTAGCCCGTTGAGTTGACCGAGATCGCTCATCAAGGCGATGCGCCCGATGACCAGCAGAGCGTCGTGTTGGCGTTGGGCCAGGCTGCGGTGGTCGTTGTCGATCTGGGCTTGGGTGGGGGTGCCGGTGGTGCAGGGCTCCTCGTCGTCGGGGTTGCACATGCCCGGAGCGGCGAAGCGGGCCAGCAGCACCTTCCAGACCGCGGCAGCTTCGGGGGTGAGGTTGCCCGTCAACCCCGTCATGGCATCGGCGCCCTGCTCGCCGACATGGACACCGCGTCGGCGTTGGCGTTCGGTGTCGTCGGGTTCGGGGCCGTCCTGATCAAGCAAGAACAGCCGCAGCTCGGCGGTTTCTTTGAGTTCTTTGGGCCCGACCCCGACTGCCACGCGGACCAGGTCCAGTTCGAACTGTTCGCGGGTCACCTGATCGACGAAGCCGGGCAGTCGGTCGACCGCGTCGCGCAGGACCTTGATGTGGTCGGCGGTGAGCAGACCGGCGGCTTGGGCGGCGGCCACGGCCTGCAGTGCCGGGGGTATGGGTTGGCCGGTCAGGCTGCGGCGGGGACCCAGGGCAGCGGCTTCGGCCAGGCGGCGGCCGGCTTCCCCGGTCGACAGCCGCCAGCGGACCCGCAGCACCTCGTTCCAGGATTTGGCGCCCAGCTCCCTTGGCGTGGTCTCGGCCTGCAGCCGGGCCAGCATCCGATGCCACATGGTGGGCATCTGACACCGCAGGGTCTCGTATTCGTCGAGCACCGCGAACAGCTCGGTGTGGGTCAACGACTCCAGGTCGCAGGCGGCGAAGGCGTCGTAGGCGGCGCGTAACGCCGCCACCGCCTGGACTACGTCTGCCTGCATGATTCGAACATACATTCGACCACCGACAAGTTCGGCGGCTCAGGTCAGTGTGTATCGCGCTTGGGGAGCAGGGTGTCGTGGGCCGAGGACGTGGCGGCGCGGAACAGCACGGCGATCAATGCCAGTGCTCCGAGTGCGACGACCGGGATGGTCCACAACCGGCGCACCATCAGGGCCGACCCGCACTTGTCGACGTATTCCTGACCGGCTGCGGTGGCCTGCACCAGATGAGCCGAGAATCCGGACCCGCAGGGGATCTGCATGCCGTACTGATCGAAGTCATCCAGATATACCGGCATGCTCATCAGGTACAAACCGATGGCAAGCACCACGGCGCCGGCCAGTCCGATGTAGACAGCGCGATAACTCACCCATCCCCCTTCAGGTCATGCACACGTCGGTGAACAGCAATACGGGCCACGAGACGATCGATCCGAGGAACGACACCACCGCATCCAGACCGCCCATCGACTGCAGGTGGTCGGTGTGGGTGCCGGACCAGACGGTGCCGATCAACAAGTACGGCACCCCCAGCACCACCGCGACGACGATCAGTTCGCCGAGGGCGACGCGGTAGGCCAGCAACCTTCGCAACCTGGCAAGCACGGGACCCCCATCCGGCATCGACGCCATCTATGTTAATGACGATTCTCACTGGCACTACCATTTTGACCCGGCTGTTCGGTCGGTTAGGGTGACGGAATGGCGCGCACCTCGCCCCGGTCGATCGACAGTGGTGCCAATGGTGTGCGACGACGACCGAAAGATCGAAAGGCCCAGATAGCGCGGGCCTCGGCGGAGTCCTTCAGCGCCCTCGGATACCACGGGGTCAGTATGGAAGCCATCGCGTCGCGGGTCGGGATTTCGGCGGCTGCGTTGTACCGACACTATTCCAGCAAGTACGAATTGTTTCGCGACGCGGTACTCAACCTCAGCCAGCAACTTGTGGACGGGACGGCATTCGCCGACGAGGCCGAGGAGGATCCGCAGGAGCAGTTGCGCCGGCTCGTCGCCGCGCTCAGCGACACGGCTCTGGCCAACCGGGAATCCGGCGGCCTGTACCGCTGGGAGGCGCGCTATCTGCGTGGCGACGACCAGAGCACCCTGGATGCCCAGGTGCGCACGGTGCACCGCCGGATTCATCGCCCGCTGACACAGTTGCGGCCCGAGCTGAGTTCGCGCGAACGCTGGACGATGTCGACCGCGGTCCTCGGCGTGATCGGCAGCGTCGTCGACCATCGTTCCAAGCTGCCCGCCGGTCAGGTGCGGGCGCTGCTGGCCGACATCTGCGACACCGTGCTGTCCGCCGAACTGCCCGAGTTCCCCACGGCGAGCGATCCGGTGGAGCCACCGCAGCCCCCGGTGACCACCACCAAATACGAGGCGCTGCTCACCGAATCGATGCGGCTGTTCAACCTGAACGGCTATCGCGACACCACGATGGAGGACATCGCGGCCGCGGTCGGCATGCCCGCGTCGGGCATCTACCGGTACTTCTCCGGCAAATCCGACATCCTGGCCGCCGGGTTCCGCCGTGCCGCCGACCGGCTGTCGGCGGACATGGCCGAGGTGCTCGGCGCGACGCAGGATCCCGAGCAGGCGCTGGGGGCCCTGATCGACGACTACGTGGCCCGGTCGTTCGACCACCCCGAACTCGACTACGTCTACTACACCGAACGTCTGAACATGACCCCCGCCGACCAGAAGATCCTGCGCGATCTGCAGCGTGCGGCCGTGGAATCCTGGGTCGAGGTGGTCACGCCGGTGCGGCCGCGGTGGAGTGCGGGGCAGGCGCGCTTCGCCGTTCATGCGGCGATGGCTTTGGTGATCGACTTGGGCCGGCTCATGAATTATCAGAACTCCGAGCCGGCCCGCGCCATCGTCTCGACGATGATCGATCTCACGCTGCTCGGTCGTTACCGATTGCGGACGGCGTTGCCGGCCAGGTAAGCCAGATAACCCAGCGAGCCGATGGCGGCCAGCTTGCGGGTCTTGGGCACGAGCAGGCCGAGGCCGATCGCAGTCTCGATGCTGCCGTTGGTGTAAATGTGCTTCTGCGTGTCCTTGGGGAACGCCGGCTTGGTGATCGACTCGAACAGCTGCGGCTTGATGAAGTGCGCTGCACCCGCGCCGGTTATGCCGAGGCCGACGAGCTTGACCAGCTTGGAGTTGTTGCCCTCTGCCATCTGTGATCCTCTCTGATCAGGCAAATGTGTAGTCGCTCAACGGAAAACGTGAGGCTTCTGCGACGGCCCGGCGGGTCGTCATCGGCCGGAGCAGCGTGGCTTCACCGGCCGGATTGAAATAGTACGACCGCGCCGATGCGCAGTTGCCGAGGGTGAACAACGAATCGCCGAGCGCCTCCGTCATCCGGTCCAGGTATCGGGCGTTGGCCTGCTCTGTGACCTCGAACGTCGTCGCGCCGCGGCGCTTGACCTCGCCGAACAGCCGGGTCATCAGATGCATCTGGTACTCCATGGTGTTGAAGAAGTTCAACCCCAGGAACGCGTACGGGCTGGCCAGGCTCAGGAAGTTCGGGAAATACGGCATCGAGACACCTTGGTATGCCTGGAATCGCGTTTCGCGCCACCACTTTCCGAGGTTGCGGCCGTCACGGCCGATGACCTCGATCGCCGGGAAGTTGGCCTCCCACAGATCGAACCCGGTGGCCAGCACCAGGGTGTCGATCTTCGTCGTGGTGCCGTCGGCGTTGACGATGCCTCCCGGCTCTATGCGTTCGATTCCGTCGGCCTGCAGATGCACGTGAGGTTTGGTGAACGTGCGGTAGTAGCTGTTGGAGAATGTCGGGCGCTTGCAACCGAAGTCGTAATCCGGGGTCAACTTGCGGCGCAGCTCGGGGTCACGGATCGAGGCGAACCGATGCAGCTTGGCCAGATCGGCCGCCGCGATGTTGAACCGCCGGAAGTACCGGTGCTTGAGCACCGCGGTGTCGACCATGAACGCGTAGATGCTGTCGGTGACCGCTCGCACCGCACGCTGGGTCAACGGCACCCGGGCGAACAACGACTTGGCCCGGGAGGAGAACTTCAGGTCGATCTTGGGCACCACCCAGATCGGGGTGCGCTGGTAGATGGTCAGGTCTGCGGCTGTCTTGGCCAACTCTGGTATGAGCTGCACCGCGGTGGCGCCCGTGCCGATGACCGCGATCCGCCGGCCGTCGGGACGGTAGCTGTCATCCCACTGCGTGGTGTGGATGACGGTGCCGCCGAAATCGTTGATCCCGGGGATGTCCGGTGTGCGTGGCTGGGACAGGAACCCGGTGGCGGTGAACAGGAACCGGGCGCTGAGCACCTCACCGTCGGCCACAGCGACGCGCCAGAGCGACGCTTCCTCGTCCCAACGGGCGCCCTCCACCGTGGTGTCGAACCGGATGTGCCGGCGCACGTCGTACTTGTCGGCGACGTCGTCGGCGTATCGCTTGATCTCGGTACCGGTGGAGAACAACCGCGACCAATTGGGATTCGGCTCGAAGAAGTAGGAGTACGTGGTGGTCGGCACGTCGACGGCCAGGCCGGGGTAGTGGTTGACGTACCAGGTGCCGCCGAGATCGTCCTCGCGTTCGAGGATCACGAAATCCTCGATGCCCAGCCGCTTGAGCTGGATGGCCGCGCCGATGCCGGCAAAGCCGGCGCCGACGATGATCGCCTCGAAATGTCCCGGGCCCATGCCGCAAACAGTACCGCAGGTACCGGGTACTTTGTCGAGGGGAGTGCTGACGGCCTGCGGAGCCGGCTACACCCGGCAGTTCATCCACGACGCAGCCGTTGCGGCCCAGCGCTATTCGCTGGTGGATTCGCTGGCCATGGACGCCCGGCTCCGCGCCGACCTGGCGACCGCCATGCGGGGCGTCGACGTGCTGCTGTGCCCGACCTCGGCCGTGACCTCGCTACAGGCCGACGGCGAATACCTCGACGGGATCGACACGCCGTTCGGGCATCGCGAGCACTACTGGGAAGGACACCTCACCAGTCCGTTCAATGTGGCCAACCACTGCGCGGTGCTGTCGGTGCCCAGCGGTCTGTCCGACGAGAACGCGCCGACGGGCGTGCAGGTGGTCAGCCACCCCCACGACGAAGCGATGGCCTTCCGGGTCGCACACGCCGTCGAGGGCCTGGTCGGATTCGACGGCAGACCCGTGTTGAGCGCAGGCGCCTGACCCGTCTGCGGGTCCAGCCAGCGCCGCGGGCGCAACGGTGGCACTGTGCCGTCAGAACAGCTTCGCGAGCACCTCACCGGCCTCGGCGTCCTCCACGCAGGGGGTGATGTCGAACGTGAGGAATTCGCCCCACTCCGCGACCGACTCGAACATGGTCTTGGCGTCGTCGGTCTCCACGATGGCGAAACCCTGGCCGTTCATGCCCCACCAACGGCCGAGCATGGTCGACCCTTCCGGAATTTGGCCGCCGGTCTTCTTGAACTTCTCGACCGCATCCCGGTAGTTCGTCTGCGACTGGGTCCAGTGCACGATGAATTTCATGGCGTACTCCTTCTTGTGATGCGGGCCGGAATCGGCCCATCGGCGACGACGGTGAACGGGCTTGCGAGCGGGAAGTCGTCGTGCAGCGAGGTGATCGAGACCTCGCGGATGATCGTCGCCAGCGCCAGGGTGGCCTCCAACATGGCGAAGTGATCGCCGACGCAGGACCGTGGCCCGCCGCCGAAAGGCAGGTATTGCCAACGGTTTCGGCCGACCGAACGCTCCGGGGTGAACCGGTCCGGATCGAACGTCAGCGGATCGTCCCACAGCGCCGGATCCCGGTGCAGCGCATAGATGTCGACGCTCGCCATCGATCCGACCTCGGCACGGTAGCCGTCGACGGTGATCTCTTCGTTGAGCACTCGAATCATGCCCGCCGCCGGTGGGCACAGACGCAGTGCCTCATGCAGCACCCGCACGGTGTAATCGAGGCGAGGTACGTCCTCAGGAGTGAGCATGCGCTCGCCGAGCGCGTTGACCTCGTCGTGAACCCGGGCCTGGATGTCGGGATGCCGGCCCAGCGTCCACAACGAATAACACAGCGTCGTCGACGTGGTGTCGTGCCCGGCCAGCATGAAAAGCACCAATTCATGGCATATTTCGTCGTCGGTGAGATGGCGACCGGTATCGGGGTCGCGAGCCTCGACGAGCGCATGCACCAACGGGGCATCACGGTCGGGTTCGGCGCGCACCGCGGCGAGAATCTCGGCAGCCAACTCGTGAAGTCGTGCATTGGCCGCCCGGGCGCGGCGCTGGCCCGCCGTCGGGAACCACTGCGGAAGGTTGACCGGTCGCACCGAACGGTCGGCCACCCACGACAACGCAATGCGCAACGCCGGCCCGATCTCGTCGGCCCGCTCGTCCAGATCCAGCCCCAGCACCGAGCGGCCCAGCGCACGCAAAGTCAGGACACGACAGGCATTGTCGAGGTCGATGCGCTGACCGTGCGCCCATCCATCGGTCAGCGACTGCGCTGCGGTCGCCATGTGTCCGGCGTACCGAGGGACGTGCTGCTTGGTGAACATCGGCTGCAATGTGCGACGACGGGGCAGCCAGCGGTCATGCGGCAGGTCGAGTAGGTTGCCGCCCATCAGCTGCCGCAACTGCACCATGGTGGTGACACCGCCGCGGTCGACGACGCCGTCGCGCCGGCTGAGCACGTCGTGCGCGCCCTGCGGTGTGGCGACCAGGAGGAGCTGGGGGATCAGCCACCGCGGACCCAGCACGGTGCGGGTCAGCGGGCCACCGGCCTCGTGCAGTCGCTGCTGGCCGACGGCAAAGTCTCGTAGGGACTTCAGCTGCTGCCAGTAGGGCAGCGGATTGCGTGGTGCCAGCGGTAGTGCCGAGGGAGACGTTGAGGGGGCAAGCTGGATCTCGACCATGCGTCGAGTGTCGGTTCGCCGGAGCCGGGCGGCCTAGAGTAGCGCGTTACTCTATTTTGCCCGTGCGGGGATTCTTGCTGGTAGCAATGCATGTGACGGTGCGGTCTCCGCGTTGCCAGGAGTCGGCGGTCGGATACAGCACGAACAGCTGGATCGCCGAATCGGCGGTGACATTCGGGGCGTACTGGTCCAACGCCGGGGCGCATTTGTCGGTGTATTTGATCACCGCGGTGTCGCCGGGAAACTCCCCGTCGGGCAGCGGCAGCACCGCGAACACCTCACCCTTGTGCGGCTGATCGCAACTCACCGTCTTGACGTACAGCACGCGGCTGCTGTCGGGAATCTCGGACAGGCAGTCGCCCGATTTGATCTGGCTCGCCTCGGTGGCGCCGCGGTCGCGGGAGAGATAGAACACCGCACCGGCCGCGACCACCAGTGCGATCACCACCACGACCGCCAACAACACCCATTTGAGTGCCGAGGAGTTCTTCGATGGCGGCGAGTACGCGCCGGGCACCCCGGAATTCTGCGAATACGGTTGCGGTGGAGGCGGCGGGTAACCGTGACCGGGTGGGTAGGTCATGGTTCGACGATATCGAGTGCCCGCAAGGCGGCGTCCACCGCGAGGGCCGGCACATTCACCCGCTTGGACCCGAGGTCGTGACGGGCGCCCTCGATGATGACAATCTCGGTCGGCGCGCTCACCAATGCCGCTGCGGCGGTGATCTCTTCGACTGTGCCGAACGGGTCGGACGTGCCGTGAGTGAACACCGTGGGCATCGTGATGCGGGGCAGATGTTCGGTGCGGGCGCGCTCGGGCTTGCCCGGCGGGTGCAATGGGTAGGAGAACAGCGTCAAGACATCAATGGCCGGCCCCGGCTCGTTGTTGTCACTGGCCACCATCGACGTCATCCGGCCGCCGTAGGAATGCCCGCCCGCGATCACCGGGCCGTCGCTGAGCGTGCGGGCCAGGGCAACCGCCTCCGCGATGCCGTCCTGGTCACCGGCGGCCGAGCCGGACGGTGGCCCCTTCGGCCTGCGCCGGCGATACGGCAGGTTGTAGCGGATGGCCAGCCAGCCCCGGGATGCCCACTCGTCGCAGAGCTTGACCAGCATCGGAGAGTCCCGGTTGCCGCCGGCGCCGTGGGTCAGGACGACGACGCCCTGAGCCGGGCCATCGGGTTCGTGAGCGATACCCGCGATCGCGTCGAGGTTCATGACTGCAACCGGAACAGCGCGTTCACCGGGCCGTGGCCATGACCCAGCGGATATGCCGCCCGGATGCACTCCGTCACCCAGGCTTTGCCGAACTCCACCGCCTCGGGAACTGAATAACCATGGGCCAGGGCACATGCCGTCGCCGCCGCGAGGGTGTCGCCGGCGCCGTGATCGTGGCCGGTGTCGACCCGGGGAGCCTGGAACTCGTGAAATTCGCTGCCGTCGAACAGCAGATCGGGACTGGCCGGCGACGAGCGCAGGTGACCGCCCTTGACCAGTGCCCACCGCGGACCCAACGCGTGCAGCGCGCGTGCCGCATCGCGCTGGGAGGCGGAGTCGACGACATCGATGTCCACCAGGAGCCGCACCTCGTCGAGGTTCGGCGTGACCAAGGTGGCCAGCGGGAACAGCTCGGTGCGCAAGGCGTCCAGCGCGCTGTGATGCAGCAGCGGATCGCCGTGCATCGATGCGCACACCGGGTCGACGACGAGCGGCACGGTGGACGCCAGACCTTCGGCCCGCCAGGTTTGGGCGATCGCGGTGATGATCTCCGCGGAGGCCAGCATCCCGGTCTTGGCGGCCTCGATGCCGATATCGGTGACGACGGCCCGGATCTGATCAGAGACGATGTCGGGCGGGATCTCGTGAAAACCTTTGACGCCCACCGAATTCTGCACGGTCACGGCGGTGACCGCGACACAGCCGTGCAGGCCGAGCATGGCAAAGGTCCGCATGTCGGCCTGGATTCCGGCGCCACCGCCGGAGTCGGACCCGGCGATGGTCATCACCCGTCGCGGTGCGTCACCGGCGGGTGCCAACGGCAAGAAG
Source organism: Mycobacterium sp. E802 (assembly GCF_001666875.1). Taxonomy (NCBI): domain Bacteria; kingdom Bacillati; phylum Actinomycetota; class Actinomycetes; order Mycobacteriales; family Mycobacteriaceae; genus Mycobacterium; species Mycobacterium sp. E802. The sequence goes on along the minus strand of NZ_LZJD01000081.1, from coordinate 21,116 downwards.
TTCACGTCGCCAATGGTAGGTAGACGCGGTTGCCGTGGTCGGCGAACTCCTGGGACTTGGCGGCCATGCCCGCGGCGATCTCATCGGGGACACCGCCGGGATAGGCGTCCCGAATATCCTGCGAGATCCGCATCGAGCAGAACTTCGGCCCACACATCGAGCAGAAATGCGCGGTCTTGGCCGGTTCAGCGGGCAACGTCTCGTCGTGGAAATCGCGCGCGGTGTCGGGATCGAGCGAGAGCGCGAACTGATCGTGCCAGCGGAACTCGAAGCGGGCCTTCGACAGTGCGTCGTCACGCTGCTGTGCGCGGGGATGGCCCTTGGCCAGGTCGGCGGCATGTGCGGCGATCTTGTAGGCGATCACGCCGTCCTTGACGTCCTTGCGGTCCGGCAGGCCCAGGTGTTCCTTGGGGGTGACGTAGCACAGCATCGCGGTGCCGGCCTGGGCGATGATGGCCGCGCCGATCGCGCTGGTGATGTGGTCGTACGCCGGGGCGATGTCGGTGGCCAGCGGGCCCAGCGTGTAGAACGGTGCCTCTTCGCAGAGTTCCTCTTCGAGCTTGACGTTCTCGACGATCTTGTGCATCGGGACGTGGCCCGGGCCTTCGATCATCACCTGCACGCCATGGGATTTCGCGATCTTGGTCAGCTCACCCAGCGTGCGCAGCTCGGCGAACTGGGCCTCGTCGTTGGCGTCGGCGATCGACCCCGGCCGTAGCCCGTCGCCCAGCGAGAACGTCACGTCGTAGCGAGCCAGGATCTCGCAGAGTTCCTCGAAGTGGGTGTACAGGAACGACTCGGTGTGGTGTGCCAGACACCAGGCGGCCATGATCGACCCGCCGCGGCTCACGATGCCGGTGACCCGGTTGACGGTCAGCGGGATGTACCGCAGCAGCACCCCGGCGTGCACGGTCATGTAGTCGACGCCCTGCTCGCATTGCTCGATCACGGTGTCGCGGTACATTTCCCACGTCAGCTTGGTGGGGTCACCGTTGACCTTCTCCAGTGCCTGGTAGATCGGGACGGTGCCGACCGGGACCGGGGAATTGCGCAGGATCCACTCGCGCGTCTGGTGGATGTCCTTGCCGGTGGACAGATCCATGATGGTGTCGGCACCCCATCGGGTGGCCCACACCATCTTGTCGACCTCTTCACCGATCGAGCTGGTGACCGCCGAATTGCCGATATTGGCATTGACTTTCACCGAGAACGCCTTGCCGATGATCATCGGCTCGCTCTCGGGGTGGTTGTGGTTGGCCGGAATGACGGCTCTGCCGACTGCGACTTCTTGACGCACCAGTTCGGCGGAAACGCCTTCGCGCTCAGCGATATACGCCATCTCGGCGGTGATCTCGCCGGCCCGGGCGCGCTGCAACTGCGTGCCCCGGTCGTTGACCACTGCGGGTCGCGACGGCAGACCTGTGTTCAGGTCGATCGCCGCGTCGTCGGCGGTGTACGGGCCTGAGGTGTCGTACAGGTCCAGGTGTTCACCGTTGGTGAGATTCACCCGCCGAAACGGCACCCGCATGGTGGCGCCGTCATGGTTGATCTCGCGATAGACCTTGGTGCTTCCCGTGATCGGACCGGTCGTCACTGATGGGTCGAGAACAGAACTACTCATTTCATCTCCCTACGCCGGCATTACCCGGTCAGGTTCGTACGGTCGACGGGCGTACCCGTCCTCTCAGTGCGCTCGTGCGCACTCCCGCGTGTGGTTTGCAGGCCCCAACCTAGCGCAGACGTGGGCGGAGGGATACCGGGAGTCAGTCAATTGACAGGAAACGGTGTCCGGCGGCGATGTGGAGAGCCAGGCGCTGTGACGACTGCCTGGCCCTCCGATTCTTCGGGTTGCCGCGGCTTGATTTGCATAGCTAATATATGTGTTTTGAACATGTTGGGCCTCAGCGCCCCCTCGATAGCGACTAGAGCGAAGACGGAATGACGACTGAGATGACGAAAGCGGCCGGAGACGCCGACACCGCGGAAGCGGTGACCGCCGACCGCCGCAAACGGATGGACCACGACCACCCCTTCTACAAGTGGGTGGTGCTGTCCAACACCACGTTGGGCATCTTGCTGGCCTCGATCAACGCCTCGATCGTGCTGATCTCGCTGCCCGCGATCTTCCGTGGTATCGGCCTGAATCCGCTGGCTCCCGGCAACGTCAGCTACCTGCTATGGATGCTGATGGGCTACCTGGTGGTGACCGCGGTGCTCGTCGTGCCGTTCGGACGTCTCGGCGACATGTACGGCCGGGTCCGCATCTACAACCTGGGCTTCGTGGTCTTCACCGTGGCGGCGATCGCCCTGTCGTTCGACCCGTTCCAACTCGGTGGTGGCGCCGTCTGGCTGATCGGCTGGCGCGTCATCCAGGGTGTCGGTGGCGCCATGCTGATGGCGTCGTCCTCGGCGATCCTCACCGATGCCTTCCCGGCCAACCAGCGCGGCATGGCGCTGGGCACCAACATGGTGGCCGCCGTGGCCGGGTCGTTTCTCGGGTTGCTGATCGGCGGCTTCCTGTCCGAGTGGCACTGGAAAGCCGTCTTCTGGGTGGGTGTGCCGATCGGTGTCGTCGGCACCATCTGGAGTTACCGCTCCCTCAAGGAACTCGGCGTCCGCACCGCCGGGCGCCTCGACTGGGCCGGCACGCTGACCTTCGGCCTGGGCCTGACGGTATTGCTGATCGGCATCACCTACGGCATCCAGCCCTACGGTGACTCCACCACGGGGTGGACCAGCCCATGGGTGCTGGGCTCCATCGCCGTCGGGCTGCTGCTGCTCGTGGCGTTCTGCGTCGTCGAACTCAAGGTGTCGTCGCCCATGGTCGACATCCGGCTGTTCAAATCGGCGGCGTTCGGAATGGGCAACCTGGCCGGGCTGATGTCCTCGGTGGGCCGCGGCGGGTTGCAGTTCATGCTCATCATCTGGCTGCAGGGCATCTGGCTGCCGTTGCACGGCTACAGTTTCGAGTCCACCCCACTGTGGGCCGGCATCTATCTGCTGCCGGTCACCGTCGGGTTCCTGGTCGCCGCACCGATCGCCGGATCACTGTCCGACCGCATCGGCGCGCGGCCGCTGACCGTCGGCGGCATGCTGCTGATGGCGGCCACGTTCGTGGCGCTCCTGCTCATCCCGGTCAACTTCGACTACTGGGTGTTCGCGATCCTGGTGTTCCTCAACGGCCTGGGTGGCGGCATCTTCACCGCCCCCAACACCGCGGCCATCATGTCGAGCGTGCCGGCCGGTCAGCGTGGTGCGGCCTCCGGGGTGCGGTCCACGTTCTTCAACGCCGGCAACTCACTGTCGATCGGTATCTTTTTCTCGCTGATGATCGTCGGGCTGGCCAACACGTTGCCCGTCGCACTGACGAGTGGCTTGACGCAGCAAGGTGTTTCGGCATCGGTGGCGCACGATGTGGCGAGCCTGCCCCCGGTCGGCAGCCTGTTCGCGGCGTTCCTGGGCTACAACCCGATGGCAGAGTTACTCGCCCCCTACGACGCGTTACATCAACCGGGCGTCAACGCCGACGTGATCACCGGGCAGACGTTCTTCCCGCAGTTGATCACCGAGCCGTTCCATTCCGGCCTGACGGTGGTGTTCACCGCTGCGGCCGTGATGATGGTGATCGGTGCGGTGGCGTCGATGTTCAGCGCGGGTCGGTATGGGACGGAGGCGGGAGCCGACAACGAGGCCTGAGAGGCGGGAGCCGACAATCAGGCTTGAGCGGCCGACCTACACTCGGGTTGGTGACCACCACACAGCGTCGCGGATTCAACGACGCCATCACGAGTTTCTGGAGTTTCGCCGCACCGGCCTATGACCAGGGTTGCCTTCAGCGGTGGGTGTACCGGCCAGCCCAGGATGAGGTGATCGCCCAAGTTCAGGAGCGCGGTGCCCGTTCGATCGCCGACGTCGCCTGCGGCACCGGCATCCTGGCTGACCGGATCCAGCGGGAACTGCAACCCGATGAGGTCTACGGCCTGGACATGTCCGATGGCATGTTGGCCCAGGCCCGCAAGCGTTCTGGCGATGTGCGGTGGAAATCGGCCCCTGCCGAGGAACTGCCTTTCCAAGACGGTTTCCTGGACGCCGTGGTGACCACGTCGGCATTTCACTTCTTCGACCAGCCCGCCGCGCTCGCCGAGTTCTACCGGGTGCTGGCGCCCGGGGGAATGGTGGCGGTGACGACGATGAGCCCGCGCCGCACCTTCCTGCCGCTGCACGCGCTCTCGGCCGACCTCGGTGCACCCGCGCACAGCCCCACTGAGAAGGAGATGCGTGCGCTGTTCGAGGCGGCCGGATTGACCGTCGTCGAGCAGCACCGGGTACGCCGGCCAGTGTGGACACCGATCTCCGACGTGATCACCGTGGGCGTCAAGCGCGCATGACCGAGAACGAGGACGGCCCATTTCAGATTCGCGGCCCGGTACAACTGCGTCGAGAACGGTGCGCCGACACGACCGCCGATCAGCGTCTGTTGGACCGCCGCGGTCCGACCGACTGGGTGCACACCGATCCCTGGCGGGTGCTGCGCATCCAGGGTGAATTCGTCGACGGTTTCGATGCCTTGGCCGAAATGCCCAGGGCGGTCACGGTTTTCGGTTCAGCTCGGACGGCTCCGCATTCGCCTGAATATCGGTTGGGTGAGGAATTGGGCATCGCGCTGGTGCGGGCCGGCTATGCGGTGATCACCGGCGGCGGCCCGGGATCGATGGAGGCCGCCAACCGCGGGGCAAGTGAGTCCGGCGGCTACTCGGTGGGTCTCGGCATCGAGCTGCCCTTCGAGCAGCGCCTCAACCATTGGGTCGATCTCGGCATCAACTTCCGCTACTTCTTCGTGCGCAAGACGATGTTCGTCAAATACGCACAGGCATTCGTCTGTCTGCCCGGCGGGTTCGGCACCCTCGACGAGCTGTTCGAGGCGCTCACCCTCGTCCAGACGCACAAGGTCACGAAGTTTCCGATCATCTTGCTGGGCGTCGATTACTGGTCGGGCCTGATCGACTGGATCCGCAATACGGTTCTGCGCGAAGGGAAGATCTCCGAACCTGACCTGGCGCTGCTCCATTGCACCGACAGCGTGGCAGAGGCTGTGGAGATCATCGCGGCGTCGGCATCGGAATAGGCGTCGCCGTCAAGCGTCAGCTGAGCTCCACCACGACGGGGGCGTGGTCGCTGGGGGCGGTGGTGCCTTTCTTGGGGCGCCGTTCGTCCTTGACGATCTCGGCGTGCGTCACCCGGGAGGCGAGGCCAGGGGAGCCGAGGATGAAGTCGATGCGCATGCCGCGGCGCTTCTGAAATGCCAGCTGGGTGTAGTCCCAGTAGGTGTAGATCCCCGGACCGGGAGTGAAAGGGCGCACCACATCGGTGAATTGGGCGTCGTGCATGGCCTGGAAGGCAGCCCGCTCCGGCTCGGACACATGGGTGCTGCCCTTGAATGCGGCCATGTCCCAGACGTCCTCGTCGGTGGGCGCGATGTTCCAGTCGCCGACCAGTGCGATGGGCTGCTCCGGGTCGTCCTTGAGCCATCCGGCGGCGGTATCACGAAGGGCGGCAAGCCAACCCAGCTTGTAGGTGTAGTGCGGGTCGGTCAGGGTGCGACCGTTGGGCACATACAGGCTCCACACCCGCACCCCGCCGCACGTGGCGCCGAGCGCGCGGGCCTCGGCGGTGGCCTCTTCTTCCGGCTTGCTGCTCCACGTCGGCTGGCCGTCGAACCCGATCTCGATGTCGTCGAGGCCGACCCGTGAGGCGATGGCGACGCCGTTCCACTGGTTGAGCCCGATGTGGGCCACCTCGTAACCCAGCGCGGCGAACGGCATCATCGGGAACTGCGCGTCGGTGCACTTGGTTTCCTGCATGGCCAGAACGTCGACGTCGGCGCGTTCGAGCCAGTCGACCACGCGGTCCACTCGAGTTCGGATCGAATTGACGTTCCAGGTGGCCAGGCGCATGGGGTTAGAGGGTACGTGCCGGCCTCAGGCGAGCAGGTCGTCGGCCGCCACATAACGGGTTTGGTGGTGCAACCGGAAACCGAGCGACGTGTACAACGCGATGGCCTCGTGGTTGCCGACCTCGACCTGTACGTAGGCCCGGGTCGCGCCGACCTGCGTGGCCCAGACCAGCAGCGCTTCGCACAGCGCCCGGGCGTGGCCTTGACGGCGATGCTCGGGCGAGACCCGGATCGAGGAGATGCCCAGCCAGGATGTGCCGTCGGCCGATTGTGTGACGGCGCCGCGGCCGACAGCGCAGCCGGCCGCGGTCGCGAAGGTCAACTGCCCATCGACCACAGCCGTCAACACGTCGAGGGGAACCTCGCGGTCGTAGATCTGGAGCCACTGTGCGTCCGGTTGCTGCTCCAGCGTGACGCTCGAGGCCGAGGGTTGCGCCGGCGTGACAGCCGACGGGGGAGTGGGCAGCTCGCGCACCATCACCCGCGTCGGCTTGATGCCCGGGTTGCGCACCGGCAGCAGTCGTTCGGGCAGGGCCAGCCAGGCCGGCAGGTCACGTTCGCGGTACCAGCCGCGCACCGCGTCCAGATCGGCGATCTGCGCCGACACGCCCAACGGGATCGCCGAATTGGCGCGGCTCGTCACACCGTGTCCGGCGCGCAGCAGCCAACCACCCAGCCATTGCTGTTCGACGCCGGGCCAGGCCAGTGCCGCGGCATGTTCGAGCGCACGGATCTGCGAGGCCCGCACCGGGGTGTGCGACAACTCGCGCACGCTGACGACGTCGCCCGGCGCGATCTCGACGAGTTCGCCGTCCTTGGTACGGATCTGCACTGTCGGCGCAACACGTTCGACGTAACCGATGACATCAGTGAGCGGCTTGGCCGCCCCGGCCGGCAACCGGTAACGCAGGCTGACCCGGGACCCGAGTGCCGGCAGGTCGGGCATCAGTGGCCGAACGGGTCGGGGACCTCGCCGGGCATCCAGGACAGGCCGGGCACACCCCAGCCGTTGCGCTTGACGGTCTTCTTCGCCGCGCGGGCATAGCGGCCCACGAGGCGGTCGATGTAGAGGAATCCGTCGAGGTGACCGGTCTCATGCTGCAGCATGCGGGCAAACAGGTCGGTGCCCTCCAGAGTGACCGGTGATCCGTCCGCGTCCAGCCCGGTCACCCGCGCCCAGTCGGCCCGGCCGGTCGGGAAATTCTCGCCGGGAACGGACAGGCAGCCTTCCTCGTCCTCGTCGGGGTCCGGCATCGTCTCGGGCACTTCGGAGGTCTCGAGCACCGGGTTGATGACCACGCCGCGGCGGCGGGTCGTGTGCCCGCGGGTGGCGGCGCAGTCATAGACGAACAACCGCTTGGCCACACCGATCTGATTGGCGGCCAAGCCAACTCCGTTGGCGGCGTCCATGGTGTCGAACATGTTCTGGATGAGTTCGGGGAGGTCTGCGGGAAGCGAACCGTCCGGGCCGACCGGCACCGGCTCGGTCGGCGTGTGCAGAACGGGATCCCCGACGATGCAGATCGGTACTACGGCCATGGGGGAAGCTTAAGGTGGCAATGCAACTGGTCCGACTCGCGGGTTTATGTGTCAGCCAGACCCAGCAAGCCGTGGTTGAATAATCGACGAACCACAGCGATGTAATTTTTCGAGTGTCGGAAGGGTCCAAGGAGCAATATGGACGGCGCTATCGCGCGGACTGAGCAATCCGGGGATGACTCTGATCTGACCGATGGGCTAACCCGTCGCGAGCACGACATCTTGGCGTTCGAACGTCAATGGTGGAAGTACGCGGGCAGCAAGGAAGACGCGATCAAAGAGCTGTTCTCGATGTCGGCAACCCGGTACTACCAGGTGCTCAATGCGCTCGTGGACCGCCCTGAGGCGCTGGCTGCCGACCCGATGCTGGTCAAGCGGTTGCGTCGGTTGCGGGCGAGCCGTCAAAAGGCACGGGCTGCGCGGCGGCTCGGCTTCGATATCACTACCTAGGGGTCGCTCCACACGCGAGGAGGACAAATGGGTGGAGTGCGGCATCGGGCGGTTCGCTCGATACAGTGGTGGCGATGAATCAGCGAGACTCCTCCGGGCTACCCCTGCGCGCCATGGTGATGGTGCTGTTGTTCCTCGGGGTGGTGTTCCTGCTGGTCGGCTTCCAGGCGCTCGGCTCCGATGACGACTCGGCGGACCAGTCGTCCGTGGCGACGACGAGCGCGACGACCACTGCCGCGAAGACGTCGACCAAGGCCGCACCGGCCCCCGAGATCAAGGCCGACGTGCGGGTCTACAACATCTCTGATGTCGCGGGTGCCGCCGAGACCGCGGCCAACCAGTTGCGTGAGGCGCACTGGAACGTGACCGAGACCGGCAACCTGGTGATGGAAGGCGTCGCGGGCACCACGGTGTTCTTCGGTGACACGCCGGACGAGAAGGAAGCCGCCGAAAACGTGGGCAAGGTCCTGCATGCACCCGTCGAACCCCGGCGCCCGGAACTTATCGAGCAACCACCGGGAGTGATCGTGGTGGTCACCGGCTAGGCTTTGGGCCATGCTGAAGCCCGTCAGTGTTGCCTTCTTGTTCGCCGCCCCTGTCGTCGCGCTGAGCGCCTGTAGCCCGCCTGGACAGGTGCCCTCCGACGCCCCCGGCACCACGCCGGCGATCTGGACCGGATCGCCCTCGCCCTCGGCCGCTCCCGGTGAGCACGGCAGCGGGCACGGTGCGCAGGCCACCACCGGTGGCGAGACGCTCACCGCCGAGCTCAAGACCGCCGACGGAACCTCCGTGGCCACCGCTGACTTCCAGTTCGCCGACGGTTTCGCGACCGTGACGGTGGAGACCACCGCTCCGGGCAAGCTCGCCCCCGGCTTCCACGGACTGCACATCCACTCGGTCGGCAAGTGCGAGGCCAATTCGGTGGCTCCGACCGGCGGCGCGCCCGGCGACTTCAACTCGGCCGGAGGTCATCTCCAGGTCTCCGGACACACCGGACATCCCTCCAGCGGTGACCTGAGCTCGCTGCAGATCCGTGCCGACGGCTCGGGCAAGCTGGTGACCACCACCGACGCCTTCACCGCCGAGGATCTCACCGGCGGCGCCAAGACCGCGATCATCATCCACGAGAAGGCCGACAACTTCGCCAACATCCCGCCGGAGAAGTACCAGCAGGTCGTCGGCGGCGCACCCGGGCCCGATCAGGCGACCTTGGCTACCGGCGACGCCGGAAGTCGGGTGGCGTGCGGTGTTATCGGCGCCGGCTGACAGCCGGATCGATTTCGCCGGGTCGCCCCGGCCGACGGTCGGCGTCGAATGGGAGTTCGCTCTCGTCGACGCCGACACTCGTGATCTGAGCAACGGCGCCGCCGAGGTGATCGCCGAAGTCGGCGAGACCCCGCACGTGCACAAGGAGCTGCTGCGCAACACCATCGAGATCGTCACCGGGATCTGCGACAACACCGGTGAGGCGATGGATGACCTGCGCAGCACCCTCGGCCCCGTACGCAAGATCGTGCACGACCGTGGCATGGAGCTGTTCTGCGCAGGGACCCATCCGTTCGCGAAATGGTCGGCACAACAACTGACCGACGCGCCGCGCTACGCCGAGCTGATCAAACGCACCCAGTGGTGGGGGCGACAGATGCTGATCTGGGGTGTGCACGTGCACGTCGGGATCTCCTCGGCGCACAAGGTGATGCCGATCATCTCGTCACTGCTCAACCAGTACCCGCATCTGCTGGCGCTGTCGGCGTCGTCGCCGTTCTGGGACGGTGAGGACACCGGATATGCCAGTAACCGGGCGATGATGTTCCAGCAGTTGCCTACGGCCGGACTGCCGTTCCAGTTCCAGAGTTGGCGCGAGTTCGAGGGTTTCGTCCACGATCAGAAGAAGACCGGGATCATCGACCACCTCAACGAGATCCGTTGGGACATCCGGCCTTCCCCGCATCTCGGCACGGTCGAGGTGCGGATCTTCGACGGCGTGTCCAACCTGCGTGAGCTGGGCGCACTGGTGGCGTTGACACACTGCCTGATCGTCGACTTGGACCGCAGGCTCGACGCGGGTGAGCAGCTGCCGACCATGCCGCCGTGGCATGTCCAGGAAAACAAGTGGCGCGCGGCCCGGTACGGGCTCGACGCGGTGATCATCCTGGACGCCGACAGCAATGAGCGACTGGTCACCGAGGACCTCGACGAGTTGTTGAATCGTCTTGAGCCGGTGGCCAAGTCGTTGCGGTGTGCCGACGAGTTGGCCGCGGTCACCGACATCTACCGCGGCGGCGCGTCGTACCAACGCCAGCGCCGAGTGGCCGAGGAGAACGACGGCGACCTCCGCGAAGTCGTCGACGCGCTGATCGGCGAACTGCAGCTTTAGGCCTGGGCGTGCATTGACCAAACGCGCATTGACCAAATCGAGGGCGAGGACGATCCTGGCCGAATGACGGTCTCACCGATGTTTCCACTCGAAGTGGCGATGCTGCCCGGCCAGGAGCTGCCGCTACGGATCTTCGAACCGCGGTATGTGGCGATGGTGGCTGACTGTATGGCCATGTCGGAGCCGTCTTTCGGGGTGGTGCTGATCTCGGCCGGACGCGAGGTGGGCGGCGGTGAACGGCGCTGTGACGTCGGAGCGCGGGCCAAGATCATCGACTGCCAGGAGTTCGGCGTCGGCAAGTACCGGCTGTTGTGCATGATGGGCGAACGAATCCGCGTGCGGCGGTGGCTCGACGACGATCCGTATCCGCGCGCCGAGATCGAGCCGTGGCCCGATGACCCGGACCAGCCTGCCGACCCCGCTCGCATCGGGGAGGTCGAAGACCGGATGGTGGCGTTGCTGGACCGGATCGGCGAGGCACGCGGTACCCCGCTGCGAAGCCGCGAGATCGTGGAGTCAGCTCGGTTGGACCCGGGTAACCGCTTGTACGCCTTGGCCACTCGGTTACCGATGGGACAGGCCGACCGCTACTCGCTGCTGGCCGCGCCGTCGGAGGCGGCCCGGGTGGAGGCACTCGGTGAAGCGGTGGACACCGTCGCCGCGATGGTGGAGTTCCAGCTCTCGGAGTAGCTCTCGGTCACCCCGCGGTCATCACTCCTTCGACGAACTCAGTCGACATGGACAGGTCGGCGGTGTCCTCGGGAAGGGCGCGGCGGTAGCGCGCCATCACGTCGTCGGCCGGGAGCGCCGCGACCTGCCAGCAGCGTTCGCTGAGCCAGTCGGCGACGTGGGGACGTTCCTCGACGAACCACAACTGCTCCGGGTCGGGCATGTCCTCGCCGGCCTCGGCGGCCTGTGCGCGCATCTGCTCGATGCGCGCACGGCGGCGGGCCAGATGGTCCTCGGAGAAGAAGTCTGCGCTGAAGGCCTCGACGGCGATCCGGCTGTCGCGCGCCGACAATTCGGTGATCCGCTCGAACAGCAGATCCTGCGCCTCGGCGGGCAGGTAGGGCAGCAGCCCCTCGACCGCCCACGCGGTCGGCTGTGACTGGTCGAAACCCGCCTCCTGCAATGCTTCCGGCCAGTCCTGACGCAGGTCGACACCGACCGCGGCATAGCGGACCGTCGACACCACACGGTGCGCGGCCAGCACCGCACCCTTGAACTGCAACACCTGCGGCTGGTCGATCTCGAAGATCACGCTGTCGTCGATCCACGGCAACCGCCACGCGCGGGCGTCCAGACCGGCCGCCAGGATCACGGCCTGGCGGATGCCCGCGGCGCCGGCGGCCACGAAGAACTCGTCGAACCACTTGGTGCGGGAGGCGGCGTAGTTGCCGATGTCGCGGATGCGCTGGGCCATCGCGCCGGCCGGTGGACGCCAGCCACGCTCGGCGGCGGCGTCGAGAAACATCTGGGCGTAAGGATCGGTGAACAGCGGGGTGTCTGAGGCGGTTTCGGCGGCCCGCGCCATCGCCACACCGAGCGCAGTGGCCCCCACGCTCTCGGTGATCTCCCAGCTGTCGTCGTCAGTTCTGGTCATCGCTGCCAGTGTGCCCCCTCAAGCCCGACTTCAGACATTTCCGGGGCAGGCCGAGTCGGCTTTCGGCGTGTCGCGTGACGGGACGGGGTGCCGGTCTGCCCGCCTATCCGCGACTTTTCAGCGACTATCGCCGCATCGGCACCACGGGCACCGTTGATCACACGGCCGATGATGACTTCCGTCGCTCACGCCTCATCCGCCTCGGTCGTTACGGATTTTCCGTTGCCCAGCTATCAGCGACGGAGTCGCTGACAGTCGGACATTGGGCAGATGATGCTGATGCGGCTGGTGATGCGCGAGTGTCAAAAACCCTGAGCGACAATGGGTTTACTGATTCTGCAGTTGCTGGTGTGGCGATTGTCGCTCAGTTGTCGCTAACAGTCGGGCACATCGGATACCCCTCCGGCAACCGTGAAGACGTGGCCGGGCCGGGGCCGGGGCACGACGTGTGCACCTGCCGAGTGACGCCAGGAACCTCACTGCGCGTCATCGCGGCCGGTCTCCTCGGATTCGGCCATCTCGTCCCGGGTCAGCAGATCGTCGCGGATGTTCTGCTCGTGGTAGGCAAGCTGGCCGACGCGATTGGCGATCACCGGTGCGGTGATCAAGGTGAACAACCCGGTGAGGATGACCATGCCGATATCGGCGTGGCCGCGCAGTCGGATCGCAGCCCCCGCCAACACCAGCAGCAGGCCGAGCACCTGGGGCTTGGTGGCCGCATGCATACGTGAGAGCGTGTCGGGGAAACGGACCACACCGATCGCCGCCGTCAGCGCCAGGGACGATCCACTGAGAATCAGTACGGCGGTGAGGATGTCGAGAATGTTCATCGCCGCTCCCGGCCCAGCCCTCGCCGCGGCCGCCGCCGCGGCTGCGGATCGTCGGTGTCCGGCACGCGGAAGCGAGCCACGCTCACCGAGCCGACAAAGCTGATCAACGCCAGCGCGGTCAGGCTGTAGGTGACCGTGGTGTCGAGGCTGAACGCCGCCCAGGTGCCGATACCGCACATCGTCACCGCAATCAGGGTGTCCAGCGAGACCAGCCGATCCAGGGTGCTGGGCCCGGCCAGTACGCGGAACATGGTGATCGCGGCCGCGGCGGTCAACATGACCGCCGCGATGATCCAGACCGTCGTCATGTGTGACCCGCCTCCCGCTCGGCCGACGGTTGCCAGTCGCTTTCCCGCTCAAAGGCGGCCACCAGCATCCGCTGGATCTGCTCGACCTGCCGGTAGAACCGCTGCACCGTGCTCTCCGATCCGACGTCGATGACGTGCATGTAGAGAATCCGGCGGGCCTGATCGATCTCCAGCACGATCGTGCCGGGAATGACGTTGAAGATGTTGACGGCCAAGGCCAGCACGAGATCCGACTTCACGGCCGGCAGGTTGGCGCGCAGCACGGCGACCAGTGGTGGTGGTCCGGGGCGGATCGCCAGCCAGGCCACCTGGAAGGACGACAACACCATGTAATAGCCGACCACCGCAACGAGTTTCAGCAGCGACAGCGGGTGCAGCCGACCCTCGACCGGCACCGACGGCAGTGGCAGCAAGACGGTGATGACCAGTGCCACCACGAGCCCGCCGGCCACATTGGCGACGCTGAAGTGGCCCCACAACAGCACCCAGACCAGCGTCAGGAAGCACACCAGCCAGATCCGCAGCGCGAGATGTCTCATCGTGATGAGCCTCCCAGCACCGCCGAGATGTACTGCCCGCGGTCGATCACCTCGGCCGCCGACCGTTCGCCGTAGCCGAAGATCGGGCCGGCCGCGATCGTCAGCGCCAACCCCACGACGATCAGCGCGGCGGTCGGCACCAGCATGCCGCTGGGCATGCGCCCCACACTGTCGCGGTCGGCGAACTCGATGTCCTCGGAGTCGTCGAGCAGCACCGCAGGCGCAGCCGCGGCCAGATGGCCTTCGGGCGCGTCGGCCCGAGACCGCCAGAACGCCTTCGTCCACACCCGGGCCACGACATAGAGCGTCAGCAGGCTCGTGACGACGCCGCCGGCCACCAGCGTCCAGGCCAACGGTGAGCCGTTGGCAGCACCGGCCTCCATCAACGCGACCTTGCCGATGAAACCCGAGAACGGCGGGATACCACCCAGATTCAGCGCGGGAACGACGAACACGAAGGCCAGTACCGGGCTGGCGGCGGCCAGCCCGCCGAGCCGGTTCAGGGTGGACGCACCGGCTTGGCGCTCGATCAGCCCCACCACGAGGAACAGTGTCGTCTGCACGACGATGTGGTGCGCGACGTAGTAGATCGCCCCCGACATGCCCAGCTCGTTGCCCAGCGCGACGCCGAACACCATGTAGCCGATGTGGCTCACGAGCGTGAACGACAACAACCGTTTGATGTCGCTCTGCGCGATCGCGCCGAGGATGCCGATCACCATGGTCAGCAACCCGGCCACCAGCAGCACCGAATCCAGGCTGCCGCCGGGGAACAACAACGCGTGGGCCCGGATGATCGCGTAGACACCGACTTTGGTGAGCAACCCGGCGAACACCGCGGTGACCGGGGCCGGCGCGGTCGGATACGAGTCGGGCAGCCACGTCGACAGCGGGAACACCGCCGCCTTGATGCCGAAGGCCACCAGCAGCACCGCGAACAGCGCGTTACGGGTTCCGGCGGGCACGTCGTCGAGGCGCACGGCCAACTCGGCCAGGTTCAGCGTGCCGGTGGCGGCGTAGACCAGGGCGATGCCGATCAGGAAGATCAGCGACGACACCATCGACACCATCACGTAGGAGATGCCGGCCCGGACGCGTTCCTCGCTGGCGCCGATCGTCAACAGCACGAAGCTCGCCGACAGCAGCACCTCGAAACCGACGAACAGGTTGAACAGGTCACCGGCCAGGAACGCGGTACACACCCCGGCCGAGAGCACCAGATAGGTCGGCATGAAGATCGACACGGGCTGGCGTTCGTCGCCGTCACGGATACCCTGCCCGATGGCGTAGGCGACCACCGCGAGCAACACGATCGCGGACACCACCAGCATCAAGGCCGACAACCGGTCGACCACCAACGTGATGCCCAGCGGGCCCATGCCGGGCACGCTCTGCCCCCAGCCGCCGACGTGCAGCACCAGGGTGCCGTCGCGATCGGCGAGGTACACCAGGGCCGCACACACCGCGACCACGGCCACGAGTGCGACCTGAGTGATCAGGCGCTGCAATTGCGGCCGCCGCCCGGCCACCAGCGTGATCGCCGCGGCCAACGCCGGGATCAGCACCGGCAGCGGCATCAATGCCTGAGCCGTCATTTCGAACCCTCGAATCCGGGCAGCGCATCGAGTTCGTCGGGCGCGTCGGTGTCCAGATGGGGTTCGGGTTCGAGGATCTCCTCGTCGGGGCCTGGCTCGGTACCGGCCTGCTGCGAGACGCGCGTGTCCTCGGGGTCGTTGCTGACTTCTTCGACCGTGGTCAACCGATAGGACCGGTAGGCCAGGGCCAACACGAACGCCGCGATCCCCATGCTGATCACGATGGCGGTCAGGATCATGCCCTGTGCCAAGGGATCGGCGGTGGACGATGCATCGTCGCTGGTGCGCCCGCGGATCGGTGGATTACCGCCCGCCCCACCGACGGTCAGGATCAGCAGGTTCACCGCGTTGCCGATCAGCAACAGTCCCAACAACATCCGGGTCAGATTGCGCTCGAGAAGCAGATACACCCCGGCGCTGGTCAGGCCGCCGATGATGATCAGCGGGATCATGAACGTCGTCATCGCGTCATCGCCTTCGAAGTCGCCGGGGCACCGGTGGTTTCCACGTCCACCCGCGCACCGAGGCTGCGTAGCACGTCGAGCACCAGGCCGACCACGATGAGGTAGACACCCAGATCGAAGAACAGCGCGGTGACGAGCTTGACATGGCCGAACACCGGAAGGTCGAACTGCAGAACCGCCGAGGACAGGGCCGGGGCGCCCAACAGGATGGAAGTGACGGCCGTGCCGGCCGACAGACCCAACCCGGTTCCCAGGATCTTGCCCGCGTCCAACGGCAGGGTCTCGCCGAGTTCGTATCGGCCGCCGGCCAGATACCGCAGCACCAGCGCCAAACCCGCGGTGAGCCCACCGGCGAATCCTCCGCCGGGCGTGTTGTGCCCGGCGAAGAAGAAGTATGCGGACAGCACCATGATCAGCGGGAAGATCACCCGGGTGGCGACCTCAAGCACCAGTGACCGGTACCGCGGATCGCGCATCTCCGACCCGCGCAGCCAGGTGACATCGCCGATGGCCGGACTGTAGGCGCCGACGGGTCCGATGTCGGGTTGTCCCGGGGCCGCGCTGACCCGCGGGGCGGTGCCGAAGCGGCGGTGCCGGAACACCAGCGAGGCCACCCCGGTCGCGGCGACCAGCAGCACCATGATCTCGCCCATGGTGTCCCAGGCGCGGATGTCCACCAGCAGGACGTTGACGGTGTTGGCGCCGTGCCCGCGGTAGTAGGCGGCATCCGGCAACAGTTCGGCGATCCCGAGGCCGGTGCGCGCGGCCATCGCGTAAACGGCCAGGCACGTGACGGCGGCGCCGACCGCCAGGGCCAGCAGGGCCCGCGGCAGGCGGTGGCTGTTGATCTTGGCGGCGTCGGCCTCGGCCGGCAGAGTTCGCAGCACCAGCACGAAGATCACCAAAACCAGTGTCTCGACCAGGAATTGGGTCAACGCCAGATCGGGTGCGCCGTGGAAGGCGAAGATGGCGCCGCAGCCGTAGCCGGTCACCCCGACCAGCAGCACCGCGGCCAGGCGGTTACGCATCACGACCGCTCCCACCGCGGCGGCCAGCATCAGCAACCCGACGACCACCTGCAGCGGCGAATCCCACAACGCGAAGTCGGGGTGATCGCGGGCGCCGAGGGCCAACGTGGCGAGCGGGAGCGCCACCAGCGTGCACAGGATCACCGACTGGGTGGCGGGCAGCGAGCCGCGTTGTGTCGACCCGGTCAGGCGTAGCGAGATCACGTCGAGGCCCCGGATCGTCGCGTCGTACATGCGGTCGGCGTTGCCCAGCGGCTGATACGCGAATCGGGTGCGGGGCAGGCGACGACGCGTGACGAACGCCGCGGTGCCGATGGCCAGCACGACGACCGACAACACCAGCGGCAGGCCGAACCCGTGCCACAGCGCCAGGTGATAGCCGGACCCGCCGGGCATGGTGTCGGCGTATTCGTCGAGCACCGCGTCGAGCCCGGCCGGCCAGAGCCCGAACACCAGGCCGGTGGCGGCCAGGACGGCCGGAGCAGCGAGGAAGGTCGCCGACGGGCGATGCATCTCGGCGACTCGGGCGCTCGGCTCCGGCGAGCCCTTGCCCGCGAACGCCCCCCACATGAAACGCAGGCTGTAGATCGTGGTGAACACCGAGCCCACCACGATGCCGGTGAGCACGTACGGCGCGGCCGAGCCGAGCGCCGGGCTGTGCAACACCGTCTCCAGGTCGGCCTCCTTGGCGACGAAACCGAAGAACGGTGGCAGCGCGGCCATGCTCGCGGTGGCGGCAGCGGCGATGAACAACAGCGGTCGATGTTGACGGCCCAACCCGGCCAGGCGCCGGATATCGCGGGTGCCGGTGGCGTGGTCGATCACGCCGACCACCATGAACAGCGATGCCTTGAACATCGCGTGCGCGCAGAGCATGGCCAGGCCGGCCAGCATCATGTCGCTGCCGCCGGTCCCCACCATCACGGTGATCAGACCCAACTGGCTGACCGTGCCGAACGCCAGGATGAGTTTGAGGTCGTATTCGCGGACCGCGCGCCAGCCGGCCAGCAGCATCGTCACCAGTCCGAGGCCTACCACCATTGGACGCCAGAACGAGGTGTCGGCGAACCCGGGCGCCATGCGGGCCACCAGGTAGACACCGGCCTTCACCATGGCCGCGGCGTGCAGGTAGGCGCTCACCGGAGTGGGGGCGGCCATGGCGCCGGGCAGCCAGAAGTGCAGCGGCACGATGGCCGACTTCGACAGGGCGCCGACGAGGATGAGCGCGACTCCGACGGCAGCGGCCGTGCCCTCCGGAGGCGCCGCGATCAGTTCGGACAACAGGTAGGTGCCGGCCAGATTGCCCAGCACGATGATGCCGACGAGCATCGCCAGCCCACCGAACGTCGTCACCAACAGGGCCTGGGTGGCCGCCCGGCGGCTGGTGGCCCGCTCGGCGTAATGGCCGACGAGCAGGAAGGACAGCACCGTGGTGGTTTCCCAGAAGATGTAGAGCACCAGCATGTTGTCGCTGATCACCAGGCCGAACATGGACCCGGAGAATGCGACGAGCTCGGCGGCGAAGCTGGGCAGCCGCTTCTCGATGCGTCCGTCGTGGTGGTGGAAGTACTCGCCGCAGTAGAACAGCACGAGGGCACCGATGGCCAGCACCAGCACGCTCATGATCGCGGCGAGTGAGTCGAACCGCAGCGCGATGTCCATCGACAGTTCGGGAACCCACGGAATGTTCAGCGTGGGCACGCGATCGTGGCTGGGCCAGTTCGACGCGACCCAGGCCAGCGAACCGAGCGGGACCAGCGCGAGCGGATAAAACGCCCTCCGTCCCCATCTGGCCACCAGAAGTGGCGCCAGCGCGGTGGCGACCGCGTGGGCGAGCAGGACGGCGAGCATGGCACTCCGATCGGGTTGGGGTCGGGGTGTCAGCCTTATAGCTATGCGGGTGCTACGGCTTTTCGGGCTTTGGTTAAAGCCATTCTACGTGGGCCGTTGTGGCGAAGTGGGGGCGGCAGGAGCCCTCGCCGGACAATCGGCGTGACGTGCCGTCGCGCTAGGCGCTTGGCGCCGGGCTCATCGAACGGTGGGCCCACACCGGAATCGCGTGGGAGACCACGCCGATGCCCCAGCCCATGATCGGCCAGACCGGCCAGAAGTACCAGCCGCCACCGCCGAGTCCGACGGCCAGCCAGATGCCGAGCATGAGCAGCGAACCGGCCAGGTAACCGGCCAGATGGATTCCGACGCTTATTTGGGCGGCCCGCTGTTGGGCGGCGCGGCGGCGGGGGTCGTGACGGCGGAGCCGGGTGACGGGTAGATCGGCGACGAGCTGACCCAACGCGTCGGTGGTCTGGGCCCGGAACGTCGCCTGCAGCCGGTCCTCGTATTCGGGCATGGTCAGGTAGCCCTGGGTGAGGGCCTGGCCGAGATCGTTGGCGGTCCGTTCCCGCTCCCGGTCACCGGCGCGGGCGGGTTCGACGGTGGGTAGGGCGGTGTCGGCCATGTCAGCTCCCGTGGATCTAGTCAATGACTAGTTGAAGTGTTCCACGTGAACTTGTCACCGTCAAGATGTTGGCCGCGGTTTCTTTATGTGTGAGGCGACGCAGGGTCACGCCAGCACGTCCGGCCGCGGACGAAGCTGTCCGGCAATCCTTTTCAGGGTCTGACGCACCGCCACCACGTGGAGGCCCGAGCTGATCACCACGGTGCGGTAGATCTTGCCGTGCAGGCCAGGGAAAGCCGCCCACGTCTGTGAGCGCACCCGGGTGTCATGCGGGCCGAGGGTGTCCAACTCGAAAACCCATTCGTAGATCGAAAAGGGATGACGGCCTTTGAGAACCAGGCGTTCGCGGGGGATGCGCTCGCCGATCGCGAACCCGAACGGGGCGCGCGGATTGGCGGGATCGCCGCACAGGGTGCGCAGGACGGCGGCCCATGTCGTGGCCGCATCGGCCTCGACGGTTATGGCATGCTCATCGATATAGGGTAAACGTTCCATATAGAAGGACCGTACTAGATCATGGCCCCGCCGCGGAAGCATGAAACCGACGCAATCTTGGATGCGACCCGGGCGCTGGTCCTCGCCGACGGGCCCCGCGCCGCCAGCGTCGCGGCAATCGCCAAGGTCAGCGGGGCGCCGGCGGGCACGCTGTACCACCGCTTCGGCAATCGCAACGGCGTGCTGACCGCCGCCTGGCTGCGGGCGCTGGAGCGCTTTCAGTCCCGCGCTCTGGCGGCCGCCGGGACGGACCCGGTGGAGGTGGCAGTGGCGATGGCCGTCGCAGCCGTCGGTTTCGCCCGTTCCGTACCAGACGATGCCCGGTTGCTGCTGACCATCCGGCCCAGCGACCTGCTCGACGGGGAGCCTGACGCGGAGTTCACCGCGACGCTGGCGGCGATGAACGCGCCACTGCTGGACCGTCTGGGAGGGCTGTCCCGTGAAATCTTCGGCGGCGATGACGCGCGGTCGATGGACGCGATTTCACGAGCCGTCGTCGACCTGCCCTACGCAGTGGTGCGCCGCCACGCCAACGACGCCGAACTGCCCACGTGGTTGGAAGACGACCTGGCCGACGCGGTACGGAGGTTGTTGGTTCGGTAGCGAATTCCCGCGGCGGTGCTGGGTAAGGTTTTGCCTATGGATGAGAAGGCCGAAGGCGCAAGGGTTGTCGCAGCCAGTCGAGAGATCGCCGCGCCGGCGGAGGTGATTTTCGAGCTCATTGCTGATCCGGCTCAACAGCCGCGCTGGGACGGCAACGACAACCTGGCCGAGGCGCCGGCGGGGCAGCGAGTGCGTGAGGTCGGAGACGTGTTCACGATGACGATCACTCAGGGGAGTGACCGGCAGAACCACATCGTCGAGTTCGAGGAAAGTCGACTTATCGCGTGGCGGCCGTCGGAAGTCGGCAAAGAGCCGCCCGGCCATCTCTGGCGTTGGCAGTTGGAGCCGCTGGGCGACAACCGAACCCTGGTCACCCACACTTACGACTGGTCGCAGCTCACGGATGAGAAGCGGTTGGTGCGTGCACGGGCGACCACTGCAGACAAATTGCAGGCATCGATCGACCGGTTGGCCGCACTGGCGGAGTCGTAACGGGCCTCATTTGTCCTTCGGCCGCCGCGCCCGGCGCAGGGGCGTTGTGCCCGCTTATGAGCGACAATCGAGCGACAATCGCCTCCTGCGCCACATGGGGAACGCCAGCCCCACAGCGGGTAGTCACATCCGACCCATATTGTTCTGGTGTCTCGTCAGCCTCACCAGTCCATTGCCCGACTGTCAGCGACACCGTCGCTGATAGCTGGACAACCCGAAAACCGTTGCCGCTGAGGCTAAAACACACACAAGTGACAGGAGTAAAGAGCGTCCTTGTGACAATAGTTGTCAATGGCTACCCATGTGGCGATTGTCGCTCGATTGTCGCTTGTAGGCGGGCACAACGCCCCTGCGCCGGGCGCGGCGGCCGAAGGACAAATGA